>JAIQGF010000004.1:47956-317507 GCA_020072845.1 Terriglobia bacterium | reverse complement strand
TGGGGTTCCGCGAGACGCGCAAGACGGTGGCCACGGGCGTGGAGATGTTCAAGAAGCAGTTGGACGAAGGCATGGCGGGGGACAACGCCGGCCTGCTGCTGCGCGGCACGCCGAAGGAAGACGTGGAGCGCGGCATGGTGCTGGCGAAGCCGGGCTCGATCACGCCGCACACCAAGTTCAAGGGCGAAGTGTACGTGCTGAGCAAGGAAGAAGGCGGGCGGCACACGCCGTTCTTCAACGGGTATCGTCCGCAGTTTTACCTGCGCACCACCGACGTGACCGGGGTGGCGCACTTGCCGGCGGGCACGGAGATGGTGATGCCGGGGGACAACGTGAACCTGGAAATCGAGCTGATCACGCCGGTGGCGATGGAAAAGGGGCTGCGGTTTGCGATTCGCGAAGGCGGCCGCACGGTCGGCGCGGGCACGCTGACGGAGATTATTTCCTAGATCGGGTGATCCGGCGATCGGGTGATCTGAACGACTAAGGGGGCCGAACCTAAGACCCTCTGCGTAGAAGGCAGATGCTCTATGTGAGGCCCACACCAGCCGCGAAGCGGCGGATGAAAGTAGCCCGGCACTTCAGTGCCGGGTTGGGCAGCGGAAATTGGAGCCAGTCCCGTAGGGACGGCTGAAGTTCATAAGAACCGGAGTCCCGTAGGGACGACACAACACGGACGGCATGCATCCAGCCGCACGCTCTTTGAGATGACACCATGATTGGAAAAGAACGAATTCGGATCCGGCTGAAGGCTTACGACTATCGCGTGCTCGACCAGAGCACGGGCGAGATCGTGGAAACCGCGCGCCGCACCGGCGCACA
This sequence comes from Terriglobia bacterium, assembly GCA_020072845.1. Classification (NCBI taxonomy): domain Bacteria; kingdom Pseudomonadati; phylum Acidobacteriota; class Terriglobia; species Terriglobia bacterium. The sequence continues at coordinate 316,685 of JAIQGF010000004.1, read as the reverse complement.
AATCGCGGGCCCGATTCCTCTGCCCACGGTCAAGAACAAGTACTGCGTGCTGCGTTCCCCGCACGTGGACAAGAAGTCGCGCGAGCAGTTTGAGATCCGCACCCACAAGCGCCTGCTCGACATCCTCGAGCCAACGCAGCAGACGGTGGACGCGCTCATGAAGCTCGACCTCCCTGCCGGCGTGGACGTGGAGATCAAGGCGTTTGGGAAGGAACATAAGTAGCTATCAGCCGTCAGCCATCAGCTATCAGCCAATCCGGCTGAAAGCTGAGAGCTGATAGCTGAGAGCCCTACAGTGCCGACGGCGCAAACCGCGCGGGCATGATGAGGGATAGGAAAAATGGCAATCAACGGAATTCTCGGTAAGAAAGTCGGCATGACGCAGTTGTTCGACAGCAACGGCGACGTGCGCCCGGCGACCGTCCTGCAAGCCGGACCCTGCGTCGTCACGCAGCGCAAGACCGGCAACAAGGACGGCTACGAAGCGGCGCAGATCGGGCTGGTGGAATTCGTCAAGGAAACGCGGCTGAACAAGCCCATGCGCGGCCACTTCGGCAAGAACAATCTGCCGCCGGTGAAGTTCATGAAGGAAATCGACATTGCGGTGGATGGCGCCACCGGCGACGGCGACCAGACCAAGGTCGGGGACCGCGTGCTGGTGGACATCTTCGACGGCGAGCGCTTCGTGGACGTGACCGGCACCAGCAAGGGACGCGGGTTCGCCGGCGTCGTCAAGCGCCACCATTTCCGGGCCGGCCCCAGTTCGCACGGTTCCATGTTCACCATCAACGGTTCGATCGGCTCCTCCGCTTTCCCGTCGCGCGTGTTTGCCGGGATGCGCATGGCCGGTCACATGGGCAACGCGCGCGTCACCACGCGCAATTTGCGCATACTCGGAATTGACAAGGACGAAAACCTGCTCGTCGTCGAGGGCGCCGTGCCCGGACCCAACGGCGCGTACGTCGTCATCAGCAAGTCGAAACGGCCGCCGCGCGAGCGCCGCGGATTCGCCGGCAGCGGCACGGTTGATCCGTTGAAGGCTTCCAAGCGCGCCACGAAGAAGAAGAGTTAACGCAGCTTCAGCCGCACAGGCTGATGGCTGAGAGCTGATAGTTGAGAGCGAAAAATGGCTACGATAGACGTACTCAATTTGAGCGGCGAAAAGACCGGCAGCTTTGAGCTGGCCGACGAAGTCTTCGGAGCAGTCAACGAAGACCTCATCTGGGAGGCGGTGCGGCACTACCGCGCAGCCCAGCGCGCCGGCACGCATGCCACCAAGAACCGCAAGCTGGTCTCCGGATCGGGCAAAAAGCTGTGGCGGCAGAAGGGCACCGGACGCGCCCGCGTAGGCTCCATCCGCTCGCCCCTGTGGCGGCACGGCGGCACGGTGCACGGCCCGCAGCCGCGCTCCTATGACTACGCTTTCCCGCGCAAGAAGCTGCTGGGCGCGTTGCGCTCGGCGCTGGCATCCAAGTTTGCCGACGGCAAGCTGACCGTGGTGGAGAACTTCGAACTCGCCGAGGTCAAGGCCAACGCCTTCCGCAAGACGCTCGATGCGCTGAAGGTGGAGAGCACGGCGCTGGTGGTGGACGGCGCGCGCGAGAACCGCAACCTGGAACTCAGCTCGCGCAACCTGCACGGTGTGGAGCTGGTGCGGGGTAACGAAGTTCATCCCTACCACCTGCTGCGCTATGACCGCGCCATCTTCTCCCGCCCCGCGCTGGAGAAGCTACAGGACTCGCTCAAGAAGTCGGTGAGCAAGCGCCGGCATGAGGAGGTCGCATAATGAAATCGGCCTACCAGATCATCCGCAAGCCGATCATCACCGAGAAGGGCCTGGGCGTGAAAGAGACCGAAGCCACGCTGGTTTTCCAGGTCGCTTCCAAGGCGACAAAGACCGAGATCAAGGAAGCGGTGCAGTCCATTTTCAAGGTGAAGGTGGATTCGGTGCGCACCGCCAATTTCGTGGGCAAGGAACGCCGTCGCGGCAAGTTCACCGGCTTCCGCCCCGATTGGAAGAAGGCTTACGTGCGCTTGAAGGCGGGCGAAAAGATGCCCGAGTACGCGCAAAACTTATAGAGCTGTCAGCTGTCAGCTATCAGCGAGTGATGGCGGGTTGACGGCGAGACGGTACCCCCGGGGCTGGAAGAACATTGTCCCGGAGCAGTAACAAGCTGAAAGCTGATAGCTGAAAGCTGAGAGCTGATTATGGCGATCAAAACATACAGACCGGTAACCTCGACGCTGCGCTTCCAGACGACGCTGGTCAATGACGAGCTCACGACCAACCGGCCGCACAAGGCGCTGACCGAGTCCAAGCAACGCACCGGCGGGCGGCGCAACCAGGGCGACATCACCAGCCGGTTCCGGGGCGGCGGGCACAAGCGCAAGTACCGCATCATCGATTTCAAGCGCGAGAAGGCGGGCATTCCGGCGGTGGTGACTTCCATCGAGTACGACCCCAACCGCTCGGCGCGCATCGCGCTGCTGAGCTACGCCGACGGCGAGAAGCGCTACATCCTGCAGCCCGACGGCCTCAAGCTGGGCGCCAAGATTCTCAGCGGCCCCGAAGCCGACATCCTAGTGGGCAACGCGCTGCCGCTGCGTAATATTCCGCCCGGCACCACGGTGCACAACATCGAGTTGCGTCCCGGCAAAGGCGCGCAGATGGCGCGCTCGGCCGGCGCCGCCGCGCAACTGGTCGCCAAGGAAGGCGACTACGCGCTGCTCAAGCTGCCCTCGGGCGAGACGCGCAAGGTCGCGGTGGATTGCATGGCCACCATCGGCCAGGTCGGCAACCTCGACCACGAGAACATTTCGATCGGCAAGGCGGGCCGCACCCGCTGGTTCGGCAAGCGCCCGCACAACCGCGGGGTCGCCATGAACCCGGTGGACCACCCGCACGGCGGCGGCGAAGGCAAGACTTCCGGCGGACGTCACCCCGTGACTCCGTGGGGCCAGCCCACCCGCGGCTACAAAACGCGCAATAACAAGCGGACTGACCAGTTCATCGTCAACCGCAAAGGCAAATGACCGCGTTGGCGCGGCGTCGGAGCCGCGCGCGGTCATCCTGAGCGAGGCTCGCGCAACGAGCCGAGTCGAAGGATCGGTCAAAGGAAACGAGAGATTATGCGTTCACAAAAAAAGGGTCCGTTCATTGACGGTTACCTCGCGCAGCGCATCGAGGGAATGAACCAGCGCAACGAGAAGAAGGTGCTGCGCACCTGGTCGCGGCGCTCGACCATCATCCCCGAGATGGTGGGTCACACCATCGCGGTGCACAACGGCAAGAAATTCATCCCGGTGTACATCACCGAGAACATGGTCGGGCACAAGCTGGGCGAGTTCAGCTTCACCCGCCAGTTCAAGGGACACTCGATGAAGGCCGCCACCGAAGTTGCCGCCAGACCTGCCGGCGTGGTTGGAGGCCCGGGAGCCATCGTTCCGGCAGCGCCGGCAGCGCCGGCGCCGAAGGCGTAGAGAGACGAACATGGAATTCAGAAGCTCGGCAAAATACGTGCGCGTTTCGCCGCAGAAGGCGCGCCTGGTCCTCGACCTGATCAAGGGACGGCGGGTCGAGGACGCGATGAACACCCTCACCTTCACCAAGAAGGGCATCGCGCCCGACGTCCAGAAGGTGCTGCGCTCGGCCGTCGAGAACGCCAACTACCTGAGCACGGAGAAGGGCGTGGACGTGGATGTGGACAACCTCTTCGTGCTGCGCGCCATCGCCAACGAAGGCCCGCGCATGAAGCGCATCCGCCCCGCTCCCATGGGACGCGCCTACCGCTACCAGCGGCGCATGACCCATATCGAGATCACGCTGGCGGAGAAGAACCGCAACGGCGCCTCGGCGGAGGCGGCGGAAGCAACCCACGCCGCCGCTCCGGCCCGCAAACCGGCGCGCCGGCCGCTTGCCAAGAAGAAGCCTCCCGCGAAGAAGTTCGCGGGTAAGGGGAAAAAGAGATAGGTTTTCGCTGAAAGCTGACAGCCGATAGCTGACAGCTAGCAAAGAGGAACTATGGGACAAAAAGTCCATCCATACGGATTCCGCATCGGCTACACCAAGCCGTGGAAGTCGCGCTGGTTCATGACCCGCGACTACGCCAAGTTCTTGCTGGAAGACGTCAAGCTGAAGAATGAGCTGAAGGACAAGCTCAAGTCGGCGGGCGTCAGCTCCATCGAGATCGAGCGCCCCGGCAACAAGCTGCGCATCATCATCCGCACCGCCCGGCCGGGCATCATTATCGGCCGCAAGGGCGCGGAGATCGACAAGCTCAAGGGCGAACTGCAGAAGCGCACCAACCGCGATGTCTACATCGACATCCAGGAAGTGCACAAGCCCGAGCTGGATGCGCAACTGGTTTCCGAATCGATCGCGCTGCAACTGGAAAAGCGCGTCGGCTTCCGCCGCGCCATGCGCAAGTCGGTGGATTCCGCCCTGCGCTTCGGCTGCAAGGGCATCAAGGTGCGCGTCAGCGGGCGCCTCAACGGCAACGAAATCGCGCGTTCCGAGTGGTACCTGCAGGGACGCCTGCCGCTGCACACGCTGCGCGCCGACATTGATTACGGCTTTGCCGAGGCGCGCACCACCTACGGCGTGATCGGCGTGAAGTGCTGGGTTTACAAGGGCGAAATCCTGCCCGCCAAGAAGCGCGAGCCGCAGGGCGCGGGCGCGTTTTAGGAAAGCTGTCAGCTCTCAGCTATCAGCGGTCAGCTGATGTCGCGAGGGCGGACAAGTTGGTGACGAACAGAATTTTGGGTCAGCGCGAAGCGGACAGCGTGAGGAAACAAGCTGCAAGCTGAGAGCTGATAGCTGAGAGTTGATTTATGTTGATGCCAAAGAAAGTGAAGTACCGCAAGCAGCAACGCGGCCGCATGGCGGGCAAGGCCTGGCGCGGCAGCGAGCTGTCCTTCGGCACTTACGGCCTGAAGGTCATGGAGTGCGGCCACATCACCGACCGCCAGATCGAAGCCAGCCGTATTGCCATGACGCGCTTCGTCAAGCGTGGCGGAAAAATCTGGTTGCGCCTCTTTCCCGACAAGCCGGTCACCAAAAAGCCGGCCGAAACCCGTATGGGCAAGGGCAAGGGCGCTCCCGACCACTGGGTCGCCGTCGTCCGTCCCGGCAAGATTTTGTTCGAGATGGAAGGCGTCACCCCGACCGAGGCGCGCGAAGCCATGCGTCTGGCCTCGCACAAACTGCCGTTGAAGACGCGATTTGTCCAGCGCGATGGCGCCGGAGCGCATTGAAGGTCGTCGGTTCTCGGTTTTCGGTTCTCGGTAAGACGTGAGCCGAACGAACCGACAACCGACAACCGATAACCGACAACGAGAATTGATATGGACGCAGAAAAGATTCGAAACCTGACCGAAGCCGAACTCAAGCAGCAGGAGCGCGAGCTCAACGATCAGCTCTTCCGCCTGAAGTTCCAGCTCAACATGGGCCAGACGGAAAGCCTGAAGAAGATCCGCGGCCTGCGCAAGGACATTGCGCGCGTGAAGACCATCGCGCGCCAGCGCCAGATGGCCGCGACGGAGAAGCCATAATGCCGGACACCGCAAGCGAGAGAAAGTCAGCCCAAAAGACGCTGGTCGGCGACGTGGTCTCGACCAAGATGCAGAAGACCATCATCGTCGAGGTCACGCGCAAGAAGTCGCACCATCTTTACGGCCGCGTCGTCGCCCGCTCGCGCCGCTTCTATGCGCACGACGAGCAAAACACCGCCAACGTCGGCGATGTTGTCCGCCTGGAAGAAACGCGCCCGCTGTCGAAGCTGAAGCGCTGGCGCCTGAAAGATGTCATCCGCCGCGCCAAGCTGGTCGGACCCGAGGCGGTCACGCCCGGCGAGGAAGGACTTCCCGGCGCCGCGCAGTGATTGATGGGAGATTGAACATGGCAGTCATGATGAGAAGCATGCTGGAAGTCGCCGACAACTCCGGCGCGCGCAAGCTGCAGATGATCCTCCCCCTGGGCGGGTCCACCGGGCTCAGCGCCGGACTCGGCGATGTCATCACCGCCGCCGTCAAGGAAGCTTCGCCCGACGGCACGGCGAAAAAGGGCACGGTGGTGAAGGCGGTGATCGTGCGCACGCGCAAGGAACACCGTCGCCGCGACGGCACCTACATTCGTTTCGACCAGAACGCCGCGGTGCTGATCAACGACGCGCACGAGCCGGTCGGCACGCGCGTCTTCGGCCCCGTCGCCCGTGAGCTGCGCGAGAAGAAATTTTTGAAAATCGTCTCGCTTGCTCCGGAAGTGCTGTAGCAGGCTCCAGGCTCACGGCTCATGGCGCAAGGCGCGTGAGCCCCGAAGGGGTGATTGATAATAGCCCGGCGCTTTAGTGCCGGGTGGTTAGCGGAATTGAATGAGCCAGTCCCGTAGGGACGGCTGAAACAGGAAACGTCATGCAAAGAGTACACAGCGATATCCGCCGCAACGACACCGTGAAGGTGATCACCGGCCGCGACCAGGGCAAGCAGGGCCGCGTGCTCCGCGTCTTCCCTGAAGAGGGCAAGGTCCTGGTCGAGCACGTCATGATGGTGAAAAAGCACGTGCGCCCCAACCCGCAGCGCAACGTCAAGGGTGGCATCGCCGAGCAGGAGAGCCGGATTTCCATCTCCAACGTGATGCTGATCTGCGGCGCCTGCGGTCCGGTGCGCATCCGCCACGAAGCGCGTGGCGACCGCAAAGTTCGCGTCTGCCACAAGTGCGGCACGACGCTGGAGAAGTGAGATTTGGTAATTGGGTAATTTGGCAATTTCGTAATTTGTAGTTTGCTGGGGACGCGGAACTGCCGCTGAACCCGTAAATTACAAAATTACTAAATTACTAAATTACGAAATGAACACCTCACGAACCGGTACCCACTCCGAAACCGTGAGAGGAAGTAGAAGAGGACATGGCAGACGAGAAACAGAAAAAGCCGCAGCAGCAGCCGGGCAAGAAAGGCGACGGCAAGGCCAAGGGCAAACCGGCCGAGGCCGCCCTGGAGGCCAAGGGCGACGGCAAGCCGCAGCGCCCCAAGGCGAGCAGCCGTTCCACGGCGCGTCTTCGCGACCGCTTCGAGAAGGAAATCGCGCCCGCGCTGATGAAGGAATTCGAACTCAAGAACCCCATGGCGGTTCCGCGGATCAACAAGGTCGTGGTCAACATGGGCGTCGGTGAAGCAACGCAGAATGCCAAGGTGATCGACCCGGCTGCCGCCGAGTTGCAGCAGATTGCCGGCCAGAAGCCGGTCATCACCAAGGCGAAGAAGTCCATCGCCGCTTTCAAAGTGCGCGAGGGCATGCCCATCGGCGTCATGGTCACGCTGCGCGGCGACCGCATGTACGAATTTCTCGACCGGCTGATCAACGTGGCGCTGCCGCGCGTGCGCGATTTCCGCGGCGTCTCCACCAAGTCGTTCGATGGCCGCGGCAATTACACGCTCGGCCTGCGCGACCAGCTCATCTTCCCGGAGATTTCCTACGAGAAGGTGGACAAGTCGAGGGGAATGAACGTGACCATCGTGACCACGGCGCGCACCGACGACCAGGCGCGCGCCCTGCTGAAGGGCTTCGGCATGCCCTTCCGCGCATGAAGAGAATCGGGTAGGTCAAGGCTTTAGCCTTGACCGAGGCGCGACGCGCCGAGGAGATACATGGCTACAACCGCAAAACGAGTGAAGGACGCGAGGACGCCGGGAAAGGCATGCCCGGTTTGTCGAGGGAAACGCGAACTGGAGGGGAAAGCTTGTCTCCCATGCAAGGGGACGGGCCGAATTTATTCCTCCCGGCAGCACAACCGCTGCCAGATCTGCGGGCGTCCCCGCGGATTCCTGCGCAAGTTCGGCATTTGCCGCTTGTGCTTTCGTGGCCTGGCGCTGCGGGGCGAGATCCCCGGCGTTTCCAAGTCGTCCTGGTAGGGAAGCGGTCGCGGCCCTGGTCGCCATCGACCATCGGCCATTGACCATCGACAGCAACGCATTGCCGCTGGTTCTCCCAAGCGATTGGGAGCGAACGGGCAAAGGAGAAGTAACACAATGAGTTTGACCGATCCGGTCGCAGATTTCTTGACCCGCATCCGCAACGGCATTCGCGCCCGCCAGCAAAAGGTGGACGTCCCTGCCTCCAAGCTGAAGCTTGAGTTGGCCCGCATCCTCAAGGAAGAGGGCTTCATCTCGAACTTCAAGGCCACCGAGGAAGAAGGCCGCAAGGTGTTGCGCGTTTACCTGAAGTACGGCAACAACAACGAAGCCGCGATTTCGCGCCTGCAACGGGTGTCGAGTCCCGGCTGCCGCGTTTACGTCGGACACGACGAGATTCCGCGCGTGCTCGGGGGTATGGGCATCAACATCCTGACCACCCCGCGGGGAGTCATGACCGGCCGCGATGCGCGCAAGCAGGGCGTGGGCGGCGAGATCTTGTGCGAGATTTACTGAAGAGGGTTGTCGGTTATCGGTACTCGAAACTGACAACTACGGAAACCGATAACCGAGAACCGATAACTGATAACGATTTGACGCTGGAAGCCGGCCGAACCAGCCGCGAGCCGACAGCCGAGAGCCGAGAGCTAATATGTCACGAATTGGAAGAAAGCCGATTGCCATCCCGCAAGGGGTGAAGGTCTCCATCGAAGGCAACCTGGTCAAGGTCCAGGGGCCGAAGGGCGTGCTGGAAACCCGCGTCCCGCAGGGCATCACGGTGGCGCAGCAGGACGGGCATCTGGTCGCCCAGCGCGAAACCGATCACCAGTCCGCGCTCCATGGCTTGACCCGCGCGCTCATCAACAACGCCGTCGAGGGCGTCACCAAGGGTTGGAACCGCGATCTGGAAATCGTCGGCATCGGTTACCGCGCCGAGTTGAAGACCAAAAATGTCGTGGTGTTTACGCTGGGATACTCGCACCCCATCGAGTACCCGCTGCCCGACGGCATCGCGGTCGCCGTGGACCCGAAGCAGACGCGCCTGAGCGTCAGCGGCATTGACCGCCAGAAGGTCGGTCAGGTCGCCGCCGAAATGCGTGCCCTGCGTCCGCCTGACCCGTACAAGAACAAGGGCGTGCGCTACGCCGGCGAGCGGCTGAAGAAGAAGGTTGGAAAGACGGGGGCGAAGTAAATTCGATGGAGTGATTGGTGATTGAATGATTTTGTCGGAAGCAGCGAATATCGACGCGATCCGCAAATCACTCAATCACGAAATCGCTAAATCACTAAATGGAAAGAAACAATGCTGACGACGACTTCGAAAAATCAGTCCCGCTCCAAGGTTCACGACCGCATCCGCAAGCGGATGGTCGGCACCCCGGAGCGCCCGCGCCTCAACGTGTACCGCTCGCTCAACCACATCTATGCCCAGGTCATTGACGACCTGCACGGCAAGACACTGGTGTCGGCGAGCACAGTCGAGGGCGCCAAGGCCAGCAAGCGCACCGGCGGCAACGTCGCCTCCGCCAAGGAAGTCGGCAAGCGGGTCGCCGAGCGCGCCAAGGAGAAGGGAATCGCCAAGGTCGTCTTCGATCGCGGCGGCTACCTCTACCACGGGCGCATCAAGGCCCTGGCCGACGCCGCCCGCGCGGCCGGATTGCAGTTTTGAAAGGTTATCGGTCCTCGGTTTTCGGTTGTCGGTTCAACCGGCGCCGACCGATCACCGACAACCGATAACCGAAGACGAGTTAGACGAATCGAGATACCAATGGCAATCGCTACCGTGAAGAGAAAACTCGACGCCGGCAACTACCAGCTCAAGGACCAGGTCGTCGCCATCAACCGCGTCACCAAGGTTGTGAAGGGCGGCAAGAACCTGTCCTTTGCCGCGCTGGTGGTGGTCGGTGATCCCTCGGCCGCGGTGGTCGGCTACGGCGCCGGCAAGGCCAAGGAAGTGCCGCAGGCGATCCGCAAGGGGATTGAGGCGGCCAAGAAAAATCTTGTCCGGGTCAACATCAACCAGACCACCATCCCGCACACCGTTCTCGGACGCTTCGGCTCCGGCATGGTGCTGCTGAAGCCCGCCCCGGAAGGCACCGGCGTCATCGCCGGGGGCGCCGTGCGCGCCGTCATGACCTCGGCCGGCATCCAAAACGTGCTGACCAAGTCCATCGGCACCACCAACCCGCATAACGTGGTCAAGGCCACCTTTGACGCGCTCAAGAAATTGCGCGATCGCCAGGAAGTCGCCACCATGCGCGGCAAGACGGCACAGGAGCTGTGATGACTCCGGCAAAAACGAAGACGAACTCGAACAAGGGTACCCTGCATCTCAAGTGGGTACGTTCGGCCATCTGCGCGCCGGCGAAGCACAAGAAGGTCGTTCGCGGCCTCGGCTTCACCCGCTTGAACCAGGTGATTGAGCGCGAAGATTCGCCCTCCATTCGCGGTATGGTCGCCAAAGTGCCGCATTTGGTGAAGGTAGTAAACGGATAGGTCTGTCGGTCTTTTGGTCTATGGATCCTTGCCGACCGACAGACCGATAGACCGGCTGATAGCTGAGAGCTGAGAGCTAAAAATGAATTTATCGAATTTACGAGCACCCAAACGCTCCTCCGAAAACCGCAAGCGCGTCGGCCGCGGCATGGGTTCGGGCATGGGCAAGACCTCCACCCGCGGACACAAGGGACAGCGTTCGCGCAGCGGCGCCCGCATCCTGCGCGGCTTTGAAGGCGGCCAGATGCCCCTGCACCGCCGCCTCCCCAAGCGCGGTTTTTTTAACATCTTCCGCGAAGAGTACTCGATCGTGCATCTTTCCGAACTCGCCGACCTCGGCGAAAGCAACGTCACGCCCGACCTGCTCCGCACCCGCGGCCTGGTCAAGGGCAGGAACAAACGCGTGAAGGTTCTCGGCGACGGCGATCTGAAATCCGCCCTTACCGTGCACGCGCACAAGTTTTCCAAGTCGGCGGAAGAGAAGATTAAGGCTGCCGGCGGTACCGCGACCGTCATCGAAATCAAGGAGCCTGCTCCGGTGAAGAACAGGTTCCAAGCCGCCCGCGCCCAGAAGCGCGCCGGCAAGCAGAAGAAGCAAGCTTAGCGAGTTGATGGAGCGCGCTCGCCCTCGAGCGCTTCGACATCGACCAACGACAAGGGTCTTATGCTGGAAAAGCTATCCAACGTATTTCGCGTTCCCGACCTCCGCAAGCGCATCCTGTTCACGCTGGGGTTGCTGGCGGTGTACCGCCTCGGCGGGCACATCCCGACGCCGGGCATCAACGCCGACTTGTTGCAGCAGTTCTTCGAGCAGAACCGCGGCACCTTCCTCGGCTTCGTGGACCTGTTCAGCGGCGGCCAGCTTCGCCGCCTGACCATCTTCGCCCTGGGCATCATGCCCTACATCACCGCCTCCATCATCCTGCAATTGCTGACCGTGGTATATGAGCCGCTGGCGAAATTGCAGAAGGAAGGCGAACTGGGGCGCAAGAAGATCACCGAGTGGACGCGCTACCTGACGCTGATCCTCAGCGCCATGCAGTCGTTCGGCATCGCCATCACGCTGGAGCGCCAGACCGCCTCCGGTGGCGTGGCCTTCGTCACTAACCCGGGTTGGGGATTCGTTGTGATGACCGTGCTCACACTCACCACCGGTTCGGTCTTCATCATGTGGCTGGGCGAGCAGATCACCGAACGCGGTATCGGCAACGGCATGTCGCTGCTGATCTTCGCCGGCATTGTCGTCGGTTTGCCGCGCGGCATCGCCGACCTGGTTGACAAGGTTCGCACCGACGCCTGGGGCGCCTTCACCGCGCCCGCCGTGATCATCCTGATCGTGCTGATGATCGCCGTCGTCGCCTTCATCGTCTTCACCGAGCGCAGCGAGCGCCGCATCCCGGTGCAGTACGCCAAACGCGTGGTCGGACGCAAGGTGATGGGCGGCGGCTCCACCCACCTGCCGCTGCGCGTCAATTCCGGCGGCGTCATGCCCGTGATCTTCGCCTCGTCGCTTTTGACCCTGCCGCAGACTGCCGGCTTTTTCCTGCGCGACAACCGTTATTTCGGGCCGCTGCTGCGCGCGCTCTCCTGGGGCGAGCCGCTGTACACGCTGCTCTACGCTATCGGGATCATCTTCTTCGCCTACTTCTACGTCAGCATCGTCTTCAACCCCAACGAGGTTGCCGACAACATGCGGAAGTACGGCGGGTTCATTCCCGGCATTCGGCCCGGCAAGCGCACGGCGGATTCGATCAACGAGATCCTGACCCGCATCACGCTGGTGGGCGCGTTCTACCTGATCATCATCTCCTTTATCCCGGAATGGATGATCGCCGGCATTCACCTGAACCACCTGCCGGGAGCGATGGGCGCGTTTTTTGAAAAGCTCCCGGCCTGGATCACCAACGGATTGGGCGTCACCTTTTACTTCGGCGGCACGTCGCTGCTGATTGTGGTCGGCGTCGCCATGGACACCGTGCAGCAGGTCGAAGCGCAGTTGATCATGCGCCATTACGAAGGCTTTACCCCGCGCAGCGGGCGTATCCGCGGCCGCAGGACGTGGGCCTAACACCAGTTTCAAGGTTTCACGTTTCGCGTTTCACGTGGTCATGGTCCCTATTGACACGCGGAACCGGAGAACGTGAAACGTGAAACTCGAAACGTGAAACATGGAAAGCGCTGCCGTGAACAAATCGCTCCCCACCGTCGGCCCGGTCATCCTGCTGGGCGCCCCGGGCGCCGGCAAAGGAACGCAGGCCAAAACCATCGTCGAGCGCTATGCCATCCCGCAGGTCTCCACCGGCGACCTGCTCCGCGACCACCGCGACCGCGGCACCGAGCTCGGCAAGACGGCCAAGGCCATCATGGATAGCGGCGGGTTGGTTCCGGACGACCTGGTCAATAACATGGTCGCCGAGCGCCTGGCGCGCCCTGACACGGCTCGCGGGTTTATTCTCGACGGCTATCCGCGCACGGTTGCGCAGGCCCAGTGGCTCGATGGCTATTTGGCCGATAAGCGCTTTGAAAATCAAGGGGATCGCAAGCTTCTCCCGATTGTGATCAGCATCCAGGTGAGCTATAATCAATTGTTGCGCCGGCTAACGGGCCGGCGTTCTTGTCCCACCTGCGGGCGCATTTACAACGTGTACTTCCAGCCTCCCCGCGTTGCTGACCTCTGCGACGTCGATGGCGCGAAGCTTGTTACACGCCGTGACGATTGCGAGGAAGTGATCTCCGAACGTCTCAAGGCCTACGAGCGGCAAACCCTGCCTCTCGCCGATTATTACCAGGCCAAGGGGCAGTTGGTCGAGATCAATGGTGACCAGGACATGAACGCCGTCACCACCGAGGCGTTGAAAGTGATTGATGGCCATCGTTTGTAAATCGCCGTCCGAGCTGGACAAGATGCGCGCCTCGGGCCGCATCGTTCGCCAGGTGCTCGACACGGTCCGCGCCATGGTGAAGCCCGGCGTCGCCACCATGGACCTGGAGCGGGCGGCGGAGAAGAAGATCAAGGAACTGGGCGCCAAGCCGGCCTTCAAGGGGTATTACGATTACCCTTGCGTGCTGTGCACGTCGGTCAACCAGGAGATCGTCCACGGCATTCCGTCGCCGAAGCGGTTGCTCAAGGAAGGCGACATCGTCTCCATTGATTGCGGCGTCGTGCTCGACGGCTATTACGGTGACGCGGCCATCACCGTCCCGGTGGGCGAGAAGCTCGCTCCCGAAGTGCAGAAGCTTCTGGAAGTCACGGAAGCGTCGCTGTACCGCGGCATCGCCGCCGCCCAAATCGGCAACACCGTGGGCGACGTCGGCGCGGCGGTGCAGGAACTGGTCGAAGCCAACGGTTTCAGCGTGGTGCGTGAGTTTGTCGGGCACGGCATCGGGACGCGGCTGCACGAAGACCCGCAGGTCCCGAACTACGGTACCCGCGGACACGGCGCCCGCTTGCGCGAAGGCATGGTGATCGCCATCGAGCCGATGGTGAACGCCGGCACGCCCGGCGCCCGCGTGCTCGACGACAAGTGGACCGCAGTGACCGAAGACGGCAGCTTCAGCGCCCACTTCGAGCATTGCGTCGCCGTCACCGAAAACGGGCCGGTAATTTTGACGTCATAGTGGTCAGTGGCCAGTGGCCAGAAAAGCTAACAGCTAAGAGCTAAAAGCTGTTTTGGAGTTGAATGAGTAAAGAAGACGCGATTGAAGTCATGGCGGTGGTCATCGAGCCCCTGCCCAATGCAATGTTCAAGGTCGAACTGGAAAACAAGCACCAGGTCCTGGCGCATGTTTCCGGAAAGATGCGCAAGAACTTCATTCGCATTTTGCCCGGCGATCGGGTCGCGGTGGAGCTTTCTCCTTACGACCTCACCCGCGGGCGGATTGTGTACCGATACAAGTAGGTTTTGCGTTCCATGGCCTCTGGCTCTGGAAACTAGAAACTGGAAACTGGAAACTGTCATGAAGGTACGGGCTTCGGTCAAGAAGATTTGCGACAAGTGCAAGGTCATCCGCCGCAAGGGCGTGGTGCGGGTGATCTGCGAAAACACGAAACATAAACAACGCCAGGGATAATCCGTCGTCGTCGGTTGGTCGTTGGCTTCCGGGCCATCGGCCATCGACCATCGACCATCGACAAGAGGTTTTATGGCCAGAATTGCCGGCGTGGATCTTCCGCGCAACAAGCACACGCGCATCGCGCTGACCTACATCTACGGCATCGGGCACCCGCGCGCCGCCAAGATTGTCGCGGCCGCCAACGTGGATGGCGAAAAGAAGGTGCAGGACCTCAACGAAGAAGAGGTCAACCGCATCCGCCAGGTCATCGAGGGCGAGGGCAACGTGGAAGGCGACCTGCGCAAGGACGTCTCCATGCACATCAAGCGCCTGATCGAAATCGGCTCGTACCGCGGCTTCCGTCATCGCCGCAACCTGCCGGTTCGCGGTCAGCGCACCCACACCAACGCGCGCACCCGCAAGGGCCCGCGCAAGGGCACCGTGGCCGCCAAGAAGAAGTCGGCGGCCAAGACGTAATCGGTGATCGATTCGCGGTTCTCGGTTGTTGCAACTCGAGAGCCGGGACCGACGTGCCGAGAACCGACAACCGATAACCGAAAACCGAGAACCGAAATGGCGAAACCAGCAGCAGCAGAAACCACCGCCGGAGCGCCGGCGAAAAAAGGCAAGACCAAGAAGTTCAAGAAGCGTGAGCGCAAGAACGTTCCCTTTGGGATCGCTCACATTCAGGCGTCGTTCAACAACACCATCGTCACCATCGCTGACAGCGAGGGCAACGTGCTCTCCTGGAAGAGTTCGGGGTCGCTGGGATTCCGCGGATCGCGCAAGGGCACGCCCTTCGCCGCGCAGCAGGCCGCCATCACCGCCGCCAACCTGGCACGCGAGCACGGCCTCCGCTCGGTCGAGGTGCGGGTCAGCGGGCCGGGATCGGGCCGCGAGTCGGCCATCCGCGCCCTGGCCGCCGCCGGCATCGAGGTGCGCAACATCAAGGACGTCACCCCGATTCCGCATAACGGCTGCCGTCCGCCGAAACGGCGCCGCGTTTAATTTGTAATTTGTAATTTCGTAATTTGTAATTTGGCCAAAGTCGCCGCCGCGCGCTAGGCCGGTTTCAAATTACCAATTACAAATTACTCAAACAAATTTTTGATCGGGAAGAAGGCTGCCAATGCCGTAAACCGATCTCTAAAGGAGAAGAACATTGGCTCGATATACAGGTGCAGTCTGCCGCCTTTGCCGCCGCGAAGGCACCAAGCTCTTCCTCAAAGGGGCAAAGTGCTTCAGCGATAAATGTCCCATCGAAAACCGCAACTTCGCCCCCGGCCAGCACGGCAAGGACCGCAAGGCGAAGATCGTCGGATACGGCCTGCAGTTGCGCGAGAAGCAGAAAGCCAAGCGCATCTACTTCACCAACGAAGGCCAGTTCCGCAACTACTACGAGAAAGCGACGCGTTCCAAGGGCGTCACCGGCGAATTGCTCTTGCAGGCGCTTGAGCGCCGTCTCGACAACGTCGTCTACCGCCTCGGTTTCGCCACCGCGCGCCGCCAGTCGCGCCAGTTGGTGCGCCACGGACATATCCAGGTCAACGGCCGCAAGGTCGATATTCCCTCGTTCCAGGTGAAGGCCGGCGACGAGATTGCGGTGCGCGAGTCCAGCAAGAAGCTGCCCATCATCGCTTCCTCGATCGAGTACAGCAGCCATCAGCCGGCGCCGAACTGGCTCGAGGTGGACCGCGAGAACATGAAGGGACGCGTCACTGCGATCCCCAAGCGCGAAGACGTCAATATGCCGGTCAACGAACAGTTGATCGTTGAACTGTATTCGAAGTAACTGTAACTGGGTCGTTCGGTCTATCGGTCTTTCGGTCTCTCAATGACCGACCGACCGATAGACCGACAGACACATAGACTTTTTTGGCCCCCATTCGTGCCAGATCAGCCTTTCGTGGCGTTGATCCTGCCGGGGCCGGCAGGGAAGCCGCGATTGAGCCGCATGGCCGGAGGAGAACAATGCACATGCTTTGGAAAGGCTTCCAGAAACCCAAGCGCCTGGCCGCTGACACCGAAACGCTCACCGACAAGTACGGTCGCTTCTGGGCGCAGCCCTTTGAGCGCGGCTTCGGTACCACCATCGGCAACGCACTGCGCCGCGTGCTTCTCAGCTCCATCGAGGGCGCGGCTGTCACCGCCGTCAAGATCGAAGGCGTGCTCCACGAGTTCCAGTCCATTCCCGGCGTGGTGGAGGATGCCACGGACATCATCCTCAACCTCAAGCAGGTCCCATTCAAGCTGAACGGCGAAGGCCCCAAGGCCATCTACCTGCGCTCCGACCAGCCGGGCGTGGTCACCTCGGGCATGATCGAGGCCGACGCCGACGTCGAAGTCCTCGACAAGGACGTCTACATCGCCACCGTCAGCGAAGGCGGCAAGCTCGATATGGAAATGCGCCTCAAGCGCGGCCGCGGCTACATCTCCGCCGACAAGAACTTCGAAGAGGACCTGGGCATCGGCTTCATTCCCATCGACTCGGTGCACTCGCCGGTGCGCAAGTGCAACTACACGGTGGAAGCTGCCCGCCTGGGCCAGATCACCGACTACGACAAGCTCACGCTCGAGGTCTGGACCAACGGCTCCGTCAGCCCGGCCGACTCGATTGGATTGGCCGCCAAGCTGGTGAAGGACCACATGAACATCTTCATCAACTTCGAAGAGGAGATGGAGACCACCGCCGCCACCGACGAGCGCAAGCCGGAAATTCGCAACGAGAACCTCAACCGCTCCGTCGAGGAGCTGGAGCTTAGCGTTCGCAGTTACAACTGCCTGAAGAACGCCAATATCCAGTCCATCGGCGAACTGGTGCAGAAGAGCGAGGCCGAAATGCTGAAGACCAAGAATTTCGGCCGCAAGTCGCTCAACGAGATCAAGGAAATCCTGGCCTCGATGGGGCTCAGCCTCGGCATGAAGATCGACGAGCACGGCAACGCCGTAGCCGTCAATCTGCCGCAGCAGTCCGCCGGCATCGGCGCCTTCGAGCATCAGCAATAGCAGTTTCGAGTTTCAGTTTCAGTTTCGGTTGGGTTTTGCCGAAACTGAAACTGAAACTGAAACCTTTTAAGGATCGGAATCATGCGTCATTTAAAAGCTGGCAAGAAGCTGGGAAGAAACACCAGCCACCGTCGCGCCTTGCTGCGCAACCTGGTCACCTCGCTCATTCTGGAAGAGCGCATTGAAACCACCGAACCCAAGGCCAAGGCCATGCGCCCGCACGTCGAGAAGATGATCACCCTCGGCAAGCGCGGCGACGTTGCCGCCCGCCGACTCGCCGCCTCCTACCTGATGACGCGCGCCGCCGTCGACAAGCTGTTCGACACCGTCGCGCCGCGCATGGGCGACCGCAACGGCGGCTACCTGCGCATCATCCGCACCGGATGGCAAAAGGGCGACGGCGCCGAGAAAGCGTTTGTCGAGCTGATCGGCAGCGAGAAAGCCATCGCCGCCAAGCAGCACAAGCGCGCCGAAGCCCGCGCCAAGCGCCGCGAAGAAACCAAGAAGGCGATGGAAGAAGCCGAAGCCCAGGCTACTCCCGCCGAAGCTCCGGCCGAAGGCGAATCCAAGGGCGAAAAAGAGTAAGTCGTAGTCGGTAGTCCGTAGCCCGTAGTGCGGTTCCGGACTGCCGACTACCGGACTACCGACTACATTTCCCATTCCGAACTCGCCCCTTTCGCTTTCCCCACAACTTTTCCCCGCCTGATCGGTTCCTATCATTAAGTCCCGATTCCAAGGAGACCGAAATCATGCGGGCATTCACCCGAATTTCTATCGCCCTGCTGTCCCTCCTTCTCGCCGCCGCGATGGCTGCGCAAACCGCGCCTGCGCCGAGCGATGACGCCGCTGCTGCTCCCCACAAGATGATGCCCCGGCACAACGGCGGCTTCGAGCGCATGGCGCAGCAACTCAACCTCACCGACCAGCAGAAGACGCAGATTCAGGGTTTCACGCAGGCCGGGCGCCAGCAGGCGCTGTCCATCAAGCAGGACACCTCGCTCACGCCGGAGCAGAAGCGCGACAAGTTCCGGCAACTCCGCGCCTCCACCCATCAGCAGATCCTCGGTGCCCTCACGCCGGAACAGCAGCAGCAGATGAAGCAACTGCGTAGCCAGTATGCCGGTATGGGCCGCGGAAGGGGACCCCTGGCGCAGCTCAATCTGACCGACGACCAGCGCGCCAAGATCCAGCCCATCCTGAAGTCCTCGCGGCAGCAGGCGCAGGCGGTGCGCAACGACACCACGCTGACGCCGGAACAGAAGCAGGCCAAGATGCGCGACATTCACCAGGGCGCCATGTCCCAGATGAACTCGCTGCTCACGCCGGAACAGCAACAGCAGTGGCAGGAGATGCGGCAGCACCGCGGCCCTGGCGGCAAGCCCGGCCCGCCGCCGCCCACGCCGCCGAGCGGCTTCTAGCTGCGCTGACTTTGACCGACAATGGAGCGCGTTCGCTTTCGGACGCGCTCTATTCTTCTTCCACGGATCGCGGCGAAACTGCGAAAGCGATTAGCAATTAGGCAGTCACCATCACCTGTTAATTGCTAATTGCTTCTTGTTTCCCTCTCGCCTTACGCACGGCGACGAACAACAACTGCACGAATGCCGCAGCCGTGGTATCCAGCGCGACATCGCGGATCGTGCCGGTCCTTCCCGGAAGGAACACCTGGTGCCACTCATCGAGGCTGGCGACGGCCGCCGCCGACAGCAGCGCGAGCACGGCCGCGCGCGCGCTCCACGCCGTCACCATTGCCGACCACGAGGGCAGGCGCGTGGCCGAGCGCGGTAGCGTCAGGGTTGCCCACCAGGCGCGCAGCATCAGCAGGCTGAGGATTCCATAGCCGACACAATGCCCGATTTTCCGCCCGACCGCGTTGAGCAGTTGCAATTGCGCAAGCGTGATTCGCGGATCGAAAAACCGGGCGATGGCAAGAAGCAGATGTCCGGTGTTTTCCGCCGACATCAGCGACGTGGATTCAAAGGCGATTACCGCCAGCCACAGCAGCGCGGGAATCCAGGCGCGGCCAACAGGCTTGTTCATTTATTCGACGCGGTAATTCGGCGCCTCGCGCGTGATGGCCACGTCGTGCACGTGGCTCTCGCGCATGCCGGCGTTGCTGATGCGCACGAAGCGCGCTTTCTGCTGCAGGTCGGCAATGGACGCCGAGCCGGTGTAACCCATGCCGGAGCGCAGGCCACCGACGAGCTGGTAAATGATCATCGAGAGCGGCCCCTGATAGGGCACGCGCGCCTCGATGCCTTCCGGCACCAGCTTGGCCAGGCGGTTGCCGTCGGCATCTTCGCGGCCGACCGGCACCGAGGAATCGCCGGGACTCGACTCCTGGAAGTAGCGCTCGCTCCCGCCCGCCGACATCGCCGCCAGCGAGCCCATCCCGCGATACGCCTTGAAGGTGCGGCCCTGGTACAAAATCGTTTCGCCCGGACTCTCGTCGGTCCCGGCGAACAGCGAGCCGATCATACACACGCTGGCGCCCGCGGCCAGCGCCTTGGTGACGTCGCCGGAGTACTTGATGCCGCCGTCGGCGATCACCGGAATCTGCGCGTCGCGCACCGCGCGGAACGCCTCGGCGATGGCGGTGATCTGCGGCACGCCCGCGCCGGTGACGATGCGCGTGGTGCAGATCGAGCCCGGCCCGATTCCCACCTTCACCGCGTCCGCGCCCGAGCGCGCCACTTCGCAGGCGCCGTCGAAGGTCGCGACGTTGCCGGCGATCAGCTCCACCTCCGGCAGCTTGGCCTTCACCGTCTTGATCGCTTCCAGCACGCGCGTCGAGTGGCCGTGCGCGCTGTCAATGGCGATCACGTCCACCTTGGCCCGCGCCAGTTCCTGCGCGCGCTCCAGGTAATCACCGGTGGCGCCGATGGCCGCGCCCACCCGCAGGCGTCCCTGATTGTCCTTGGCGGCGTTGGGGTATTTCAGCTTTTTCTGGATGTCCTTGACCGTGATCAGTCCCTTGAGCGTGTACTTGTCGTCCACCACCAGCAGCTTCTCGACGCGGTGCTTGTGCAGGATCTGCTCCGCCTGCTCCAGCGTGGTGCCGACCGCCACGGTGATCAGGTTTTCCTTGGTCATCACTTTGCTGATGGGAATGTCGGTGCGGGTCTCGAAGCGCAGGTCGCGGTTGGTCAGAATGCCGACCAGCTTTTTGTTCTTGGTGATGGGCACGCCCGAGATGCGGTAGCGCTCCATCACCTTGAGCGCGTCGCTGACTTTGTCGTCGGGCGACATGGTGATCGGGTCCACGATCATGCCGCTTTCCGAGCGCTTCACCTTGTCCACTTCGCCGGCCTGCTGCTCGATCGTCAAATTGCGGTGGACGATGCCCATGCCGCCCTGCTGCGCCATGGCGATCGCCATCTGTGCCTCGGTGACGGTGTCCATGGCGGCGCTGATGAGGGGAATGTTGAGCGTGATGTTGCGCGTGACGCGGGTCTGGGTGTTGACCGCCGCGGGCACCACATCGCTGCGCGCCGGCAGGAGAAGAACGTCGTCGAAGGTGAGCGCCTCAGGAACAGGAAAATGGATCATTCTTCACTCGCTGGGCTTTTCGACATTGTAGCAAGTGATGTCGGATTGCGTACGAGCGGCATTTCAGGGCTTGCGGTCGCAAACCCGGAATGTCCACGAATGCGCTAGACATGGGAGTTCTGTCCTCTTCCGACATGATCATGGGGGTACGGAGGGGGCAGGTAGTTGAAACTCCGGCGCTTATTGAACATGTTCAAATTTCGATTGACACGACGGCTCGCTGCAGGCTAATATTTGAACATGTTCAAAATCGGCGAGAAGTCGGCCAAGGGCGAAGCAGCGAGAGAGCAAATCATGGGCCACGCGCTGCGGCTGTTCCGTGAACACGGATTCGACGCGACCACCATGCGCGACGTGGCCGCCGGCGCGGGCGTGGCGCTCGGGCTTGCGTACTACTACTTCCCCAGCAAGGAGGCGCTGGTCGCCGCCTACTACGATCAGGTGCAGTCGCGCCACGCCGCCATGCTGGAAGAAGAACTCCCGCGCGCCGCGACGCTGGAGGAGCGGCTTTCGACGGTGTTGCACACCAAGATCGACATTCTGCAGGACGACCGCAAGCTGCTGGGCGCGCTATTTCGCTACACCGGCGACCCGGAGCACCCGCTGTCGTTCCTGGGGAAAGCGACGCAGCCATTGCGCGCGGAATGCATGGAACTGTTCCGGCGCGCGGTTGAGGCGGAGCGCCTGCCGCACGATCTCGCCGACCTCCTGCCCATGCTGCTATGGGCGATGCACATGGGGATCCTGCTCTTTTTTTTATATGACGGGTCGCCAAATGCGCAGCGCACCCGCAAATTGATTGACGGCTCGGTCACCCTGGTGGTGCGCATGCTGTCGCTGGCGAGATTTCCGTTGCTGCGCCCCCTGCGGCGGCACGTTCTCGGCGTGCTCAAGGACGCGGGATTGAGCGAACCCACCCTATCGCTCCAACCCCGGGAGCGATAAGGGTGGGGCAAGCGCAAACCGGCGCGAGGGGAGAGATGCGATGAGCACAGACTTCAGGGCTTGGCGGTTTCTGCGTTGGCTGTTCACCTGGAACGGCGGGGTGACAAGAGCGCAGTATTTGGTCGCGGGATCAGCGCTGCTGGCGATCAAGTACGCCATCGATCGCTGGATCGCCTCGCTCTACGGCCAGACGTGGCATGTCCTGAACTACTTCTTCCCCACACGGCAGGCCTCGCCGTTTCACACGCCCAACCAGCATATGTACCTGACGCTGTCGGCGGTGGCCCTGCCGTTTTTTGGGACAGGAATTGCATTGACAATGCGGCGGTTGCGCTCTGCTGGCCGCAAGACGTCCTGGGTATTCCTGTTCTTCGTACCGGTGGTGAACCTGGCGTTTTTTCTTTCGCTGTGTCTGCTGCCGGAGACCGTCAAGGATGCCGGCGTGCCGCCCGCAAGATTCGAGAATGATGTTAGGCCGCGTAATGCGACGGCCAGCGCGGCGCTGGGCGTGCTGCTTTCCATCGCGATTGCCTTGCTGCTAGTCCTGCTGAGCGTGGGCGGGTTGAGGCTATACGGCGCGGGCTTGTTTCTCGGTGTTCCGTTCGGCATTGGCTTCGTCTCGGCAACGATCTTCAACTACAACCAGCGTCGGGCTTGGGATGCGACGGTCGGCGTCGCATTACTTGCAGTCCTGTGTCTCGGCGTTGCCCTGTTCGGCCTCGGCTTTGAAGGAGTGGTCTGCTTGCTGATGGCGCTGCCGTTAGCACTAACTCTGGCGACAGCGGGCGCGCTGCTGGCATGGAACATTCAGGCTTTCCGAGAGAGGCCGCAATCTCCACCGACGATGGCCGCATGGGTGCTGGTGCTGCCGCTCGCCATGTTCATCGAAAATGCGGTGAATCCCAGGCCGCCGGTGCTTGCCGTCACGACAGCAGTGGAGATCAATGCTCCGGCGGAAACGGTGTGGCGCAACGTGGTCACGTTCCCGCCGCTGGTGCCGCCGCAAGAAATGCTATTTCGCACCGGGATTGCCTATCCAACTTCGGCGGTGATCCGCGGGCGCGGTATCGGCGCCGTACGTTACTGCCGCTTTTCAACCGGCGATTTCGTTGAGCCGATCACCAAGTGGGACGAAGGGCGCTTGCTGGCTTTTGACGTGGTGGCGCAGCCGGTGGCGATGCGCGAGTTGAGTTTCGCCGAGATTACTCCGCCGCACCTGGAACGAAACTACATGCGGTCGCGCAGCGGACAGTTTCGCCTGGTGCCGCTGGCCGGCGGCCGGACGCGCCTCGAAGGCACCACCTGGTACCAGAATTACTTCTGGCCGCAGCCGTATTGGCGGATGTGGTCGGACTATATCGTTCACCGCATTCACATGCGCGTGCTGCTGCACGTGAAAGCGGAGGCGGAACGCGACGCATCCACGCCGGGCGCTCCTCACTGACGTGTCCAGAGTGAATCTGGGTCCGCGCTGCTCGCGCTCGAGAGCGAGCGCGCTCCAACCGTTAGTCCGCGGCGGCGACTTGGTATTGCTCCAGCTTGCCGTCGGGCATTTCGAAGGTCCAGGCGCGCACGGTCTTGTTGGCAAACTTCACCTGGTAACTCCGCAGCACCATGCCGCCGCGCAGCGCCTGGTTCGTCTGGGTGAAATCGGTGGGCGTGCCCAGCGGCCCGAGGCTGGAGGCGAAATCCTTCAGCGCCTGCTCGCTGAAATAGAAATTGGCATTGTCGGTGAAGAGCGCGCGGTTGATGGTTCCATGCTGCAGGCCGGCAAAGATCTGGCGCGCCTGCTCCAGCTTGCGCGCCGTGTCGGCGTCCTGGAGAGCGAGGGTGGCGAGCTTTTTGGCAATGTCGCCGGAGGCGCTCGCCGCGTCCTGATTGGTGAGCACGACGACGGCGGCGTTGTCGTCGGGAAACACGGTGTTGGTGGCGGTGAAGCCGGAGACTTCGCCGCCGTGCGAGAGCGCGCGATGTCCCGACTCGGAGCGCACGGAGACGCCCAGCCCGTACTGCGTGCCCAGGCCGTTGGCGAGCACGGTTTCGCTTTCGAACTGCTTGTAGGAGGCGGGGCTCATGATCTTGCGCTCGAGCAGCGCGATGTCCCACTTGGCGAGGTCTTCGGCGGTCATGGCGAGCTCGCCGGCGGCGAACATCCAGCCTGCGCCGGCATCGGGAGCGACGCGCGCGGGGCCGAGGCCATAGCGCAGGTAGCCGGTGGGATCGGCCGGGGCGATGCCGTGCTGGTCGAAATCAGCCACGCTGGCCATGTTCAGCGGCGTGAAAATGTGATCGCGCAGGAACTGGAAGTAGGATTTTCCGGTGACTTTCTCGATGATGGCGCCGGCGATCACGTAGCCGGTGTTGCTGTACTGCCATTTCGTGCCCGGCTCGAAGTCGAGCGGCTTGCGCGCCCAGGTGTCCATGATTTTTTCGGCGGTCGTAGGCTTGAGCATCATGGGCATGACGTAGTCTTGCGGCCAGAAGTCCTGGTAGCCGGAGGTATGCGTGAGCAGTTGGCGGACCGAGACCTGGTTGGCGCGGGTGAGGTTGGGGAGAAACTTGCCAACAGGGTCGTCGAGCGAGAGCTTGCCTTGCTCCTGCAGCAACAGCAAGGCGACGGCGGTGAATTGCTTGCTGATGGAGCCGATGGAGTAACGCATCGACGGCTTGACCAGCGTGCGCGGCTCCAGGCGCGCTTCTCCGTAGGTCTGGAGGTAGGCGATGCGGCCGTCCTTCACCACCGCGATGGAGGCGCTGGGCACGCCGGTGGTGGCGAGGATCTTGGTGGCGGCGACGTCCATCTGGTAGCGGACGTCGTTGGGAAACTGCGACCGCCCCTGTTGGGCGTGGGCGGCGAGGGTGGCGACGAGAATAAAGGCGGCGATGCGTGTGCGCATGGGTGGCTCCAGGAAACTGGGCAGTTTAACAAAGTTGGGAGTTCTGAGTTGTGGGTGGAAACCAAGACCATTGCTGATTGCCGATTGTCGATTGTCGATTTACAAAAACATTGGACCGCAAAGGACGCGGAGGTCGCCAAGGCAGAACAGCAGATTCCGCCCCTTCGGCTTCGCTCAGGGTCGGAATGACAAATCGGAGAACGACTGAAACTGAAACTGAAACTGAAACTCGGAACTGATTAGTCCGATCCGGCGGGTCCGACGGGAGCGGCGTGAGAGGAGGGTTCCGCCGGGGAAGCATGGCGCAGGCTGACGACGCGTCCGCCGGGACCGAAGCGGTAGGGTTCGCCGCGCCAGGTGAAGTTGCGTCCGGTGAAGCTGGCCATCCAAAAGAAAAATCCCAGCAGGTCGCGGATTGGGTAATACCAGAGGTAACGCCAGATTTCGGGATCGCGTACCACGCCCCAGCCGACCACCAGCGCCTGCACCCAGCGGTTGACGATGCCCCAGGCGAGCAGGGTCAAGGCAAGCGTCCAGTATCCCCAGGCGGCGGCGACGATGAAACCGAGCAGCGCAAACGGCGTGGCGAAGGTCAACCCGCTGCCGATGTGACCGGCGGGACGCGAGAAGCGGGTGCTGCGCATCCAGCGGATCTGGCGGCTGATCATGGCACGGTTCAGGGTGATGTGGTCAATGACGACGTGGGAGAGGACAACGCGATATCCGGCAGCATCAATCTGGCGGCCGATTTCGTAATCGTCGGAATGATAGTCGGCGAGGACGCGAATCCCGCCGATGTGGGCGAGCACGTCCTTGCGGGTGGCGGTGGTCGGGCCGAGCGCGAACTTCATGCCTTCGAGCAGGTCGGCAACCAGCACGCCGGAGGTGAGCTCGACGGAAAAGCCGGCGGCTTCCAGGCGAGACCAGGCGCCACCGCTCGGCTTGCCGCGGTAAATACAGGTGACCAGGCCGACCTCGGGATCGCGCAGCGGGGCGACGATGTTGCGAAGATAGTCGCGCGGGACGCGGACGTCGCTGTCGCCGATGACGAGGTAGTCGTATTCGGCGGCGGCGATCATCTTATGCTCGGAGTAGACACGAGGGTTGGGCCAGATCGGGTCGCCGGAAAAGACGCAGCGCGCCTTGACTTCGGGATAGCGGCGGCGAAGCTGGTTGACGACGGCGATGGCGGGATCATCGGCGGTGCGCGCGCCGAAGATCAACTCGAATGTGGGATAGTCCTGCTGGAACAAGGATTCCAGATTCTGTTCGAGCAAGGGCTCAAGGCCGCACACGGGCTTGATCACGCTGACGGGCGGAAGTTCCTGATCGCCGAGGCAGGGAGCGGCGTCGGCCCTGCGGGCGCGCTGTCGGAAGCGCAACGCGGCCACCATGACCAGCAGGAGAAAGCCGGTCGAGCTCACCAGCCCCAATATTGCGATCAACAGCAGAAACTGAGGCATCACCACCTATCCTAAGCTCAGCCAAACCCGGCAGCAAACAAAAGGACTCGGAGAGTAACGCGAATTTTGTAAAGTTTTGTATCGAAAGCCGCTAAGGTTGGAAAAATGCATAGATCCCGAGACTCGCACCCCTTCGCCCCCTCGGCCGCACTCGGGGTCAGGGCAGGCTCCAGCACGCGGGCCCAGGATGACGCCCGCAAAATTGCTTTGCGTTATTCGTTGGCCTGAACGGGGCGGACAATCTTGTTATAGATCGCCAAAACCACCGCCGTTGCCAGGCCCACTGCGGTAACGGCGAACCAGATTCGCCTGGGCTGGTGCAGGACTTCGCCGTAGTGGTGGACGAGTCGTCCGCCGAACCATCCGCCGATCAGAGACCCGATGCCGATGGGAAGAAAAGCAAATCCCATGTAGGTACCCTGCTGGCCCGGCGGCGCGAGGCGCGAGATGTACTCGTAATAACGCGGCGACTGGATGATCTCGCCCAGCGCCAGGACAAACAACGAGAGCACCGCGCCCCAGACGGTCGGACGCAATGCGAGGATCACCCAGGAAACCGACGTGATCACGGTGCCGAGGATCACCGCCTGAAATGCGGGGATGCGGCTGGTCAGGTAATTCACCGCCAGGGTGAGCGCGATGACGGTGAGGCCGTCGGTGATGAGGATCAGCTCGACGTCGGCGCGGGGATCGATATAGCCGTGGATGTAGCCGGGAAGGCTGATGTACTGCTGCCAGAACACGACCCAGTATCCGGTGAACAAAACCAGGAACCACATGAAGCGGCTGATACCGGCGAGCACCACGACGAGAAGCACGGCCCAGATCCACCAGGGAACGGTGAAGCCGGCGAGCAGCGAAGCTGCGCCGAGCGCGAGCGCAACCAGCAGCACGGGCACAACCAGTTTGTAGTTCCCCAGTACGACGCAGAAATTGCGCGCGACCTCGGCGATGGAGGGCGGAGGGGCATCGCCGGCCTTGCGGGGCTCGCGGAAGAAGATCAGAACGACGAAGAACATGGCGAAGACGCTGACCGCGGCAACGCGATACACGTTCGCCAGTCCCAGGTGACGATGCGACCAGGAGGCGACGTAGGGTCCGGCCGCGCCACCGATATTCACCATGGTGTAGTAAATCGAGTAGCCGATGGAGCGGACGTTTTCCTTCGAGGCGCGCGCGGTGGTGCCTACGACGCACGGCTTGACCAGGGAAACGCCGAGCGCGGGAAGCATCAGGATGAAGCCGACAAAAAGCGCCAGCGGCACCGCGTTCCGCGCCGGCGCCAGCCAGGGCGCGCCGATGGAGCCGATCAGAAAATACGCGGTGGCAAGGATGAGGTAAGCGACGGAAAGTGCGCGGCGGAACCCGAGGCGGTCGGCGGTGGCCCCGCCGAAGATGGCGAGGAACCAGACCATCCCGCCGAAGATGCCGGTCAGCGTGCCGGTCTGCTGGGTGGAAAAATTGAGTTGTTCCTGCAGGTAGAGAGCGAGCGACGAGAACGCGCCGTAGTAGGAGAGGCGCTCAAAAATTTCGGTGATGTTGGCGACCCAGAAGGGACGCTCGAAGCCGGTGCGAATCTCGCGCAAGCGCTGCGCAAAGCTCAAGGCGTTCTCCTCGACCTCAGTTGTGAGTTGTCAGTTGTGAGTTCTGAGTGTTCGGTCACAACTCAGAACTCACAACTCAAAACCCGCTAATGCGCGCTCCACAACCGTCGCTCAACCTCCGCTGCACTGAGGCCGGTGACGCGAATCACCTTGTTCCGGCTGGTCTGGCCCGCGGCTATGGTAATCGAGGAACGCGGCAGCTTCAAAAGATCGGCGAAGAATTCGATGCAGGCTTCGTTAGCGCGGCCTTCGATGGGGGGCGCGGTTAGGGAGATCTTGAGCGCGTCGCCGAGCGTGCCGGTGAGGGCGTTCTTCTTCGCGCGCGGATGCAAGTGGACGGCGAAGGTGGCGCCGGATGCAGTGTCGTTGATCGGGATCACAGGCGGTTTTTACCACGGAGGACACGGAGGAAGGGGAGGAAATCGAGGAATGAAGGCTGATACAGAGATTTTCGTCGCGCGCGAGCGGATATCGGTTCGCCTGAAGAAAAGCAGGTTCCTCGACTCGGACGCGCCAACCCGCGCGCCAAAGGCGGGCGCGCTGGTTGTTTGGTGCGTCCTCGCTCGGAATGACACTCATATAGTTGTTTGCTGTTCCTCTGTGTCCTCTGTGGTTAAGCCTTGGCTGTTCGTTCGCCGAAGATTGCGGTGCCGAGGCGCACGCACGTGGACCCTTGTTCGATGGCGACTTCGAAGTCGTGCGACATGCCCATGGAAAGTGTATCGAGGCGGATGGCGGGAAGATTGCGGCGGGCAATGTTGTCGCGGATTTCGCGCAGGCGGCGGAAAAAAGGACGCGAGCCTTCCGGGTCTGCGGTGAAGGGCGGAATGGTCATGAGGCCGCGGAAGTCGAGGTGGTCGAGGCGCGCGGCGGATTCGAGCAGCGCGCCGAAATCCAGCGAAACGGGATTGAGCCCGCTTTTGCTTTCCTCGCCGCCGAGGTTCAGTTCAATGAGCACCGGCAGTCGCTTGCGCGCGGTTGCGGCGGCGGCGTTGAGTTTTTCGGCGAGGCGGAGGGAGTCTACCGAGTCCACCGCGGAAAAAACCTCGACCGCTTTGCCGGCTTTATTGGTTTGCAGGTGGCCGATCATGTGGAAGTCGGCGTCGGCGAGATCGCGGAGCGCGGGAGCCTTTTCCGCGAATTCCTGGACGCGATTTTCGCCGAAGAGGCGCTGGCCGGCATCGTAGGCGGCGCGGATGGCGTCTGGGCCGAAAGTCTTGGTGACCGCCATGAGCGCGATGTCGTCGGGGGAGCGGGCGGCGCGGCGGGCGGCGGCGGCGATGCGCTCGCGGACGGCATTGAGATTTTGCGCGATGGACATGAAAAGCAAACCACAGAGGACACGGAGGAACACGGAGGAAAAGGCTATGAATGTAATGCCGTGCGTTCAAACCTGAGCGCAACTCCAAGCGACCGCGGGGGCCTTCGACTCGGGCGTACGCCCTCGCTCTGGATGACAGCCGTCTAGATTCGTCTTGTCCCTTAGATTCTGTTTTCCTCTGTGTCCTCTGTGGCTAAGCGTTTTACATAATTGCGGTCGGCGGCGCGGGCTCGTCGGGGCTGCCGGCGTTGGCCAGCGGCACCTTGATCATGACCGCGACCAGGAGCGCCAGGCCGATTAGGCCGGAGATCCAACCGTTGCCGATCTTGACGTCGAGCATGGTATGGCCGGTGCCGACGATGGAGGCGATCACCAATCCGCAGAGCGCTTCGCCGGCGATCAGGCCGGAGGCGGTGAGCACGCCAGCGTTTTCGACGCGAGCTTTCTGCGCGTCGTTGTAGCCGCGGCGGTCGCGCAGCAGGTCGGTGATCCAGCGAATGACGCCGCCGACGAAGATGGCGAAGGTGGTCTGCAGCGGCAGGTACATGCCGACGGCGAACAGCATGGGGCTTTTGACCTGCACCATGATGAGCGCGAATCCCATGAAAATGCCGACGACGACCAGCGGCCACGGCATGTTACCGCCGACGATTCCCTGGCCGAGCATGGCCATGAGTCCGGCCTGCGGGGCGGGCAGGGCGGCGCTGCCGAAATGGTAAGCCTTGTCGAGAATCATCAGCGGGAAGAAGAGCACCAGCGAGGCGACGACGACGCCGAACATGTCGCCGATCTGCATTCGCGAAGGCGTGCCGCCGAGGATGTGACCAACCTTGAGGTCCTGCAACATTTCACCGGCCACGGCCGAGGAAACGCAGACCACCGCGGCGACACCGAGCACCGCCGCCACGCCGCCCGTTCCGCCGACGCCAAGGGCGACCATCATGAGCGCTGCGACCACCAGGGTGCACAGCGTCAGGCCGGAGACGGGGTTGTTGGAAGAGCCGATCATGCCGACCAGGTTGCCGGAGACGGCGGCAAAGAAGAAGCCGAGAACGATCATGACGACGGCGGCCACGACGGCGCCGGTCATGATCTTGCCGCCCGGCATGTTGCCCGCGCCGGAGATGAAGAACCAGTAGAGCGCGATCATGGCGACGAGCACGACGGCAACGCCCAGAAAAACGACCTTGGCGTTGAGGTCCTTTTCGGTGCGGTCGGCGACTTCATGGGCGGCGGCGGATTTCTTCAGGTCGGAGACGGCGCGGCTCATGCCGATGCCGAGCTGCTTGCGCATGCGGAACAGGGTAAAGCTGGCGCCCACCAGCATGCCGCCGACGGCGATCGGGCGCACGATGGAGAACCACATGTTGTTGGCCAGGGCGGCCCAGTCCATGGCCGCGCCCGCGGGCAAACTGGCCTGGATGCCAGGTCCGAGAAAGTAAACTAGCAATGGAACCAGCAGGCCCCAGGCGACGACGCCGCCCGCGAAATTCAGCGCGGCGAGGCGCGGCCCGATGATGTAGCCGACGCCGAGATAGGCGGGGCTGATGGCAGGCGTGTCGAAAGTAGTCATGCCGCCGGTGGCGACCACGGGTGCAGCGGCGGCGCGGCCGATGCGCAGACCGCTCGCCATGGTCGGAATCCTCACCAGGATGGTGCGCACATACCAGAAGACGTTGATCTGGCTCAGGAAGTACATCACCGCGCCGAATCCCATGTTGGCGAAAAGAATCTTGGCCGCCTTGGCGCCTTGCTGTCCGGCCTTGTGAATTTCCGAGGCGGCGACGGATTCGGGGAAGGGCAGCTCGGGGTCCTCGACCATGACGCGGCGGAGCAAGGTGACGAACAGAATGCCGACGGTGCCGCCGATCACCATGAGCGCGACCGATTGCCAGTACTTGTCCACGCCCAGGACGGGGTTGCCGGCGGAGTCGCGCCAGAGGCCGGCGATCACGAAAGCCGGAATGGTGAAGACCGCGCCGGCGGCGACGGATTCGCCGATGGAACCGACGGTGCGCGCGATATTTTCCTCGAGAATCGATCCCTTCATCAGGCGAAGAATGGCCATGCTGATGACCGCTGCGGGATAGGTGGCGGCGATGGTCATGCCGGCGCGGAGGCCGAGATAGGCATTGGCGGCGCCGAGAATACCGGTCATCAGCAGGCCGAGAATGACGGCGCGGGCGGTGAACTCGGGCATCGGCATGGTCGGCGGCACGAAGGGCTGGAACTTTTTCGGCGGCGCCTGATTGGTGGTCATGGTGCTCATGAATCCTCGATTCAGATTCCAGCGTTAGAAATGAAGACCGCGCAACGTAGCACGGGGGAAGCCGGATGACAACCCGATCACCCCAGCAGGCCAACATGCGGGCCTGCCGGGGGACCCCGCGAACGAAGATTCTACGCTGGCAGCGGGACGGGTGGGAAGCGCGCGGAGCGCGTTAGACGCGGGGTTGCGGCCCGAATCGGGTGATCTGGCGATCGGCTGATCGGGTGATCGCGAACAGCATCCTCCGTTCGGGCTCAGATTAATTTTGTGCAAAACGATGCAGCGGTGGCAGACCGGGCCGTTGATGCCTGCCGACTAAGCGGCTATACTGACAGAGTTGACGCGAAGGCCCGCCCTGGGCTTGCGGTCGCGAGGAGGGTCGTCTTCAGCAGTAGCGGAGACCTAACCCGGTCGGTCGAGGAACCCGCTGAGCAAGGGCACTCTTTTGTTTTTTCCCTAGCCGACGGATTGTTGTCGGTGTTGTTCCCCTCCCATTGCAGGCTGTGCCAGGCGCCGCTGACGCGGTTATCGCGGCTGCCGGTGTGCCAGGCGTGCCTGGCGGACATCCGGCCGATTGAGGGACCGCGCTGCGCCGCCTGCGGCGAGCGGCTGATGAGCCGGCATTTGCACCAGGAGACACGCGAGGGCGTCCTTCGACAAGCTCAGGATGCCCCACCATCGTTGTGCCTGATGTGCATGCAGAATGAGCCGGCGTTCACGCGCGCCGTGGCTTACGGCAGCAATGAGGGCGGACTGCGCGATCTGGTCCATCTGCTGAAGTACGAGCGGGTGCGTCCGGCGGCGAATCTGCTGGGACGGATGCTGGCGGAAGTGGTGGCCGAGCTGGCGGAGGCATTCGGGCCGCAGCCGCCGGTGGTGATGGCGGTGCCGCTGCACACATCGAAGATGCGGCAGCGCGGCTTCAACCAGTCGGAGTTGATCGCGCGCGCCATGCTCAAGCTGACGCCGGCGGCGCTGGACGTAAAGCTGAACACCACCGTGCTGGTGCGGCATCGGGCCACCGAATCGCAGACGGGATTGACGCCATCGCAGCGGCGGGACAACGTGCGCGGGGCGTTCCAGGTGGTGCGCGGCGACCCGATCAGCGGGCGCGACATCCTGTTGGTCGACGATGTATTCACCACCGGGAGCACGGTGTCGGAGTGCGCGCGCGTGTTGCGCCGCGCCGGGGCCGGGCGCGTTTTCGTTGCGACCGTGGTTCGGGTGCTGAAGCCGGAAGCAGAGAGGGTGGCGCCGGAATTTGAGGAGCCGCAAGCGGTGGTAGCGCAGGCGTAGAAGTTCC
Organism: Terriglobia bacterium; assembly: GCA_020072845.1. Taxonomy (NCBI): domain Bacteria; kingdom Pseudomonadati; phylum Acidobacteriota; class Terriglobia; species Terriglobia bacterium. The sequence goes on along the minus strand of JAIQGF010000004.1, from coordinate 283,872 downwards.
CAGTCTCCAGTCGCCAGGCGGCAGAAAGAGAATCCCTGGAGACTGACGACTGGAGACTGGCGACTAGGGTTTATGTCAGGCGGGAAAGGACACATACCGGGTCACGCGCATCGCAGGCCGATGTTGGAAGCGGCGCCGCCGTCTGTCCACGAGGGCAACGGGCACGGAGTGATGCACACGCCGGTGCTGGTGCTGAACGCGTCCTACGAGCCGATCAATGTGTGCGCGGCGCGACGCGCGATCGTGCTGGTGCTGAAGGGCGTCGCCATGACCGAGGAGGAGAACGGGCACTTTCTGCACGCGGCGCGCCTCACCATCCGCGTGCCGTCGGTCATCCGCCTGCTGGAATACCGGCGCATTCCGCATCAGACGCGGGCGCTGTCGCGCAAGAACATCCTGCTGCGCGACCGCAGCAGTTGCCAGTATTGCGGCGCGGTGCTGGGCTCCAGCGAGTTGACGCTGGACCACGTGGTGCCGCGGTCGCGCGGAGGGCTGTCCACCTGGGAAAACCTGGTGGCCTGCTGCCACACCTGCAACCGGCGCAAGGGGAACCAGCTTCCGATGGAAGCGAACATGAAGCTGATCCGCGAGCCGAGAGCGTTCAACCTGCATACCAGCCGGCACATCATGCGGCTGCTGGGACATTCCGACGCGAAGTGGCGGAAGTACCTCTTCTATTGATCCGGCGATCGGGTGAGCGAGAACCATCACCCAGACCGCCTCTCACCGATCCGATAACGCAGATCTCCCAGTTGTGCAAGGCCTTGCCACTGCACGGCCTGCGCACAGGCCTGCGGCCCCTTGTCGCGCTGATAGTCGGCACACATTACCGCTGCAGCTCCGGGGCGGTGGAAAAGCGATAAACCACCTTGACGCGGAACGCGCGCCCGTCCTGTTCAATGCCGCTTTGTACGTGCTCCGGGGCGGGGGGCGAATACCAGCGGCGGTCGAACAGGTTGTAGCAACTGGCGGAGAACTCCCAGTGTTGGCCCAAGGGGCGGCTGGAGACGGTAAGATTCGTCAGAAGCGACGGAGAGACGCGGGCATCCTTGTAGCTCCTTTGCGCGCTGGCGTAGAGCAGTTCCAGCCCCACGATGGCCTTGCCGGCAAGGGGCGCCCGCCCGTGCAGTTTGGCCAGGTGCAGCGGGGCATTGTTCAGGCGTGACCCGGTGGTGGGATCGCGGGCATCGGTTGCCGTATAGCTGGCGCGAACGTTGAAGCCGGACATCTGCCCGGCCCGCGCTTCAAACTCCAGCCCGCGCGCCGTCAAGTGGCCGACATTGATGAATTGCGCCAACCCGGTGGCGGGATCGGTGGTGACGTCAATCAGGTTGCCAATCGAATTGTGAAAGAGGCCGCCGCTGAGGAGCAGCCAGGAGGTGACGGTCCGCTCCAGCATTACGGTGTGCGAGAGCACGGTTTCCGGCGAAAGCCCGGGATTGGCCTCGACGCTGAATCCATCCGCGTAATAGGCCTGATAGGCATTGGGGGCGCGAAATGCGCGGCCGAAAATGTACTTCACGGTGGTCCGTGAATTCGGCTGGTAGATGGCCGCAAGGCGAGGGCTGGCGGTGGCGCCGAAGTGGCCGAAGTAGTCGATCCTTCCGCCGGCCGACACCGTCAGGGTCGATAAGAGCTTGAGTTCGGCCTCGCCGTAGGTGGCCGCCCGCCAGGGATTGCGGCGGTCATGGACGTACCAGGCGACGCCGATGTCGTAATTATCCTGATTGGCCCGGAAACTGTATTCGTACTCCGCGCCCACGCTGATGCGGTGGCGGCCCAAGGCGCGCCCGAGGTTGAAGTCGACGCCGGCCCATTCGGCGAGGGCATCGTCCGCGTTCAAGTAGCGGCCGGAACCATCGGGTTCGCTGTAGGCATACTCACCTTGATAGTGGTAGTGATCGTAGTAGGTGCGCAGGGTGAGCTCGGTGCGCGCGGCGAAATCGTGGTGATAGCTGAAATCAAGGTAAGCGTTCGTGTCCCGGGTCCAGGTGCCGGGATCGTTGAAGCGGGTGCCGAAGGAAGCCGTTGGAATGGTTTTTCTGCGCTCGGACAAGAGTCCCTGCAGGCGAAAATCCTTGTAACGCAGGTCGGCAAAGAGGTGCCCGAAGGAGTCACCGTCGGCATCGATGGCGCGGCCGCCGTTGATGGAGGAGAACTCCGGATAGTAAAGGACTTCATGGCCGTCGCTGCGGTACAGGCTGCCGGAAACCAAGGCCGAGGCGCGGCCGTGCTCCAGGCTGAGGGTTACGCGTCCGGTCCGGCTGAGAAACGAAGCGTCGCTCCCCGCCACCTCCACCTGGAAGGGAGCGCGGGGCTTGCGGGTGATGACATTGACCACTGCGAAGATGGCGTCGGTTCCATACAGGGAGGAACCCGGACCGCGCACGATCTCGATGCGCTCCACCAGGTCCATGTCCAAAGGGAATTCGGTGCCGATCGAGGCGCTGTCGTAGATATTGTCGTTGATCCGGTGGCCGTTGATGAGAAACAGAACGCGGGAGTTGTAGTCGCCGGGCCGCAGCAATCCGCGCACACCGAGGTAGGAATAGTTGCGGTCATAGGCGGTGTAGAAACCGCGCACGCTGTTCAGGACTTCGCTCAGCGTGCGCCAGCCAAAGGTGGCGATCTCCTCGGCGGTGACCACAGTCACGGCCGCCGGCGCGGCGCGCGCCTCCTCCAGGTGGCGCGAGGCGCTGAACACTTTCACGCGCATTAGTTCCTCGATGGTGAGGGAGGTCAAGTCATCCCCGGCGCCGGTCTGTCCCCGCGCCAGCCACGGGGCGCACAGGATGCAGAAAAGCGCCGTGATGGTGAGGGCTCGTGTCGGCTGCATCGTTGGTTTTTCCCGCTCGTCCCAAGCTACATCGAAGTGGGAGCGGCGGCGGCCGCCGACTGGCAGGAATTCATGTGCCGGTTCACCGATCCGGCGCACTTCCCGAAACGGGATGCGGCAGTGCGGTCGCGGCGTGAAGGGCTCGGTAGTTAATGGAAAAGGGCAGCGAGATCGTTCCGCTGCCCTGCTGTTCTCCGGTTCTAGAAACTAGAAACTAGAAACCAGAAACTCAAAACTGTTATTTCGGCGGCTTCTGCTGCTGCGCCTGCGGCTGGCCCGGCGGTGGCTGATCGCCCTGGCCCTTGGGCAGTTCCTGGCCTTCGTAGGTGATCTTCACATTGGCGCCGAAACGCTTGTAGTTGATGTACTTCACGATCTCGCGGATGTGAATGTCACCGGTGGAAAAGTGCAGGAAATCATCGGCCTTGGTGTAGGTAGGGAACCAGTAGCGGCCGTCAATCTGCTCGCGCCAGGTGGTGAAAGCAGGGAACAGGTTCTCGTCCCCCTTTTTCCCCGGACGAATGTCGGGCACGGTCTTGCCGTGGGTCTTCACGATCTGGAAATCGCGGTCATCGACCCAGATCCGTCCCTGGAAGTAGCGCTTGTTCTTCTCGATGGTCTTGGGCGCGATGTCGAAGACATAACAGTGCAGCTCGTCCTCCTGCTGCTGGCCCGCGTACAAGATCTGGTACTCGGGAATCTCGTCGGAAGTGAGGACGAAGGGCAGACGGTGACGGATGTCGGCGAAGTCTTCACTGGACATCCGAATCCCGCCGTTCTCCAGAGTCGATTGTGGCGCGAACTTGACCTGTTCGAGGCGGCGGCCCTTGTCGTCGAAGACGACGTCGAAGACTTCCTGGAATTCGCCGGTGACAGTGTTGCCGTCCACGGTCTGGACCTTCACGTCCTGGCGGTAGGTGTAGTTGTCGCGCGCCTGCTTGAATTCCTTTTCCTTGGCGGCAAAGCGCTGGATGATCTGGTCCACCGTGATGCCTTTGGGCTCCGCCGGATTCAACGGGCCTTCCTGGGCGAGCGACAGCAGCGGCAGTGCCAGGGCGACAACAAGAAATGCGATGCGGGAGACTTTTCGTTTCATACGATTGGAACAACCCCGAGATACGCGGGAAAGTTGCGTTTGCGTCCTGCTCATTTAGATGCGCGAGAACGGTTGTCGGCTTTCGTCGGCAACCGAATAACACAGAGACACAGAGTCACAGAGGAGCAATTGTTGCCTTCTTCCTCTGTGTCTCTGTGACTCCGTGTTCATCATTCTCGCGCCATCTGGCGGCGATAGCTTCCCGTTTCGGATACTACTTCTCCATTGTATCCGACCCCTGAACGTTAGGCAGACAGTAAGCCCTGCTACACTTGTCCGTTTTGTCGGGAGGCACGGCAATGATTCGTCGCGTGATCATCCTGGTGATGCTGGTGGCGGGGTTGGGCTGGGGACAGCAGAAGCGCCCGTTCACCTTTGAAGACATGATGGCCCTGAAGCGCGTGGGCGAGCCGGTGGTCTCGCCCGATGGCAAGTGGGTGGCGTTCAGCGCGGTCGAGGTCAACCTGAAGGAGAACAAGAAGACGCCGCACCTGTGGGTGGTGCCGCTCAACCCACCCTTCGCTGGCGCGAAGGATGGGGCACCCGAGGCGAAGCAGATTTCGAGTGACGCCGCGGGTGAGGACCGGCCGCGCTGGTCGCCGGATGGGAAGAAGATCGCGTTCATTTCGGCGAAAGAAGGCGGCGCGCAGGTGTGGGTGGCGGATTTCGATCCGGCGGCGGTCGCGCTGGGCACGCCGCAGAAGATCACCCGCATTTCGACCGAAGCGGGCGGAGAGCTGTGGTCGCCGGACGGGAAGTACATCCTGTTCACCTCCGACGTGTATCCTGATTGCCCGGACGATGCCTGCAACCAGCAGCGCGACGAGCAGAAAACAAAGTCGAAGGTGCAGGCCACGATCTTTCGCGGGCTCTTCTTTCGCCATTGGTCGAACTACACGGGCGATAAGCGCACGCACATTTTCGTTCAGCCGGCGGCGGAACCCACATCTGCCAAACCCGGGCAGATGTGGGGCACCACAGCGCGCGACCTGACGCCGGGGGATCACGACGCGCCGCCGTTTTCCCTCGGCGGGCAGGACATGTACGCCTTCTCGCCCGACGGGCAGGAGGTGGCGTTCACCAGCAACATTGACGAGGTCGGGGCGGCCTCGACCAACAACGAGATCTTCGTGGTGCCGGTGGCGGGCGGCGCGCCGAAGAAGATTTCCACCTCGCCGGGGTCGGATTCCACGCCGCTGTATTCGCCCGATGGGAAATACATCGCGTGGCGCATGCAGGAGACGCCGGGGTACGAGAGCGATCGCTTCCAGTTGGTGCTGTACGACCGCAAGACGGGGTTGCTAACGAGCCTCACAAAGGGCACCAGTCGCGATTTTGACCGGTGGGTCGGTTCATTCACGTGGATGCCCGACTCGAAGCTCATTCTGCTGACAGCGGAGGACGAGGGCGAGTCACCAATCTTTTTCCAAAACATTATTCCCAATGCTAACCGCGGCCGTGCCCTGATCGTTCGCGGACACAATGATGATGTCGCGATCACTCCAGATGGCAAGGCAATCGTTTTCACCAGAATGTCGGTCCGTGCACCGAACGAAATCTATCGTGTGGCACTGCCGCGAACTGACAATCGTGACGCAGACGCACTAACTCATATCAACGACGCCGTCCTCTCCCAAGTCTCCATGCAGCCGCTGGAGCCGTTCTGGTTCACGGGCGCGGCGAATCAGAATGTGCAAGGCTTCCTGGTCAAGCCGCCGAATTTTGATGCCTCGAAGAAATATCCCGTGAAGTTTCTCATCCACGGTGGGCCGGAGGGCGCGTGGGGAGATTCGTGGTCGTACCGCTGGAACGCCGAGTTGATGGCCGCCAGCGGCTACGTGGTGGTGATGATCAACTTCACCGGCTCCACCGGCTACGGGCAGAAATTTACGCAGGCCATCCAGGGCGACTGGGGCGGGCGCCCGTACCAGGACCTGATGCTTGGGCTGGATTACGTGGAGAAGACATATCCGTTCGTGGACAAGGACCGCGAGTGCGCGCTGGGCGCCAGTTTCGGCGGGTATATGGCCAACTGGATCCTCGGCCACACCACGCGCTTCAAGTGCATCGTGTCGCACGACGGAACGTTCAACACCGCGTCGGCGTACGGCACCACCGAGGAGTTGTGGTTTCCCGAGTGGGAGTTCAAGGGCACTCCGTGGACCAACCGCGCCATGTACGACAAATGGTCACCGCACATGTTCGCGCAGAATTTCAAGACGCCGACGCTGGTGGTGCATGGGCAGCGCGATTACCGGCTGGATGTCTCGGAGGGATTCCAGTTGTTCACCACGCTGCAGCGTCTGAAGGTGCCGTCGAAGATGCTGTACTTCCCCGACGAAGGACACTGGGTGCTGAAGCCGCAGAATTCGCAGCTCTGGTGGAAAACGGTTGGGGAATGGGTGGATTCGTATTTGAAGAAGTAAGGCGTTGTCGGTTTACGGTTGTCGGTTCTCGGTAAAACGAGATCTTCGCGCAGTTGTTACCGAAAACCGATAACCGACAACCTTCTTCACCGCTCCGCTGATCTCGATCTGAGCGGCGAGGTCCGATCGGCGGATCCATTTGGAGTGGTGCTCCCCAGCGTGTGCAGCGTGAAGCTGACCGTCTGCCCGTTCGCAATGCTGGCCTGGATATCAACCTGCACCGCGCCCCAAGCGGCGGCGATCTCCGGTGTGTAGCTCGCCTGGCCCCATCCGTCGGAATCAACGGTCACGTCGGCACTGGAAATCACGATCGGCTGCGCACGATGCCCGGTGACGACTTCGCCTGCCTGCTGCACGGATCCGCTGCCCGGATCGCGATACACGGCGATGTAGAAGTGAACCGCCATGCCGGCGACGGAATTGGGCGGCACGTTGTTATCCGACACGCGGACGCGGACGGGCGCGAATATTTGTCCAACAGGCAAGTACTGCTCGTCGCCGCCCGCCTTGAGCAACTGCGCACCGCCGACCGGGTAAACATAGAAGATATCGCACGCGGTCTGCGGCGCGACCCCGACGCAGGCACTCACGCGCACTTCCGACGCGAGGTTTGTGACCGCAAGAGTGGAGCGTGCTTCGCCGGCGGAATCGGTGGTGGCGGTGGTCGAGGTGAGCGAGCCGGAACCGAGCATGACCTGGAATTCCACCAGGCGTCCGGGAAGCGCGGCGCCGTTTCCGGCCACCCGCGCCAGCAGCGGCACCGAGGCGGTGGTGTTCGCCGCGACATAGATTCTCGGCGGCACCGCCGAGATCATCAGCGAGCCGCTGACGCCGTTGACCGTGGCCGAAGTTGTCTGCCCGTTGGCGAGAGATGCGCTAATCGTGGTTGGGCCCGCGGCCTTCACCAAAATCCAGATGTCGGCTTCGCCAGCGCCGTCGGTGGCGACGAGGCACGCGGTGGTGTTGCACGGCAGCAACGACACCGAGGAGCCCGGTGCGGTGAAGGTCACGGACGCGCTGGCGACGGGCGTGACGCCGTCGGCGGCGAGTACCCGCACGCGAAATGGGTTGGGCGCCATGACCCCGACCGGAACCGGCGGATTAGAGCCGAGCAGCAATTGCAGCGTTGTCCCCCCGCCACCGCCGTAGGTGATGGCGCCGGGGATGCCGGCGGTGGCGCCGGTCGCAGGGTCGGTGAGGGTGAGGTCGTTGACGCCATCGGGCAGCGCGGGCGCCGCAACCAGCAACTCATCCACGGCATAGGAGAGGACGGCGGCGGAGGCGCCGCCGACGGTGACGTTGATGCCCGGCACGAATCCCATGCCGGTGATGCGCAGCACGGTGCCGGCGGCGGCCTGCGCCGGGGAGACGTCGTCGGCATAGAGCAGGCGGGCGCAGTAGCGGAAGTCAGGGCGGCCGTCCCCGCGGGCATCGGCAATGGCGAGCTTGTACATCCCGGCTGAGCCAAGCGTGGCGCGCAGGCGTGTCGTGACGCCGGCAACGTTCAACCAGGTTTGAGCGGCGAGCGGCGCGTCGGATTCGGCGGCGTCGGGCGCCCACAGGCCGATCACGGGCAGTGCCTTGGAGGTGGTCGCGGCGGCGGCGTCGTCCAGCGCGGTGATGTCGAGGGTGAAGCTGCGATTGGACCTGGCGTGCAAGGCGTGCCAGTCGAAGTCGCCGTAGTAGCCGAGCGACGCGGTCCAGTGGCCGGCGCCGGGAATGGCCGCCGGCTGCGCGAACGAATGCGGCTCGGTGCTGTCCAGCGGCACGGAGGCGGCGCCCTGCATGACGATGTCCTGGACAAGGTCGCCGCCGCGATTCACGGTGAGCACCAGCGGCGCAAACGTTCCCGATGGCCTGACCTGCGACAACTTATACGGGCCGGCGGCCAGCGCGCCGGTATAGAGCGGATTCATGGCCTCGACCGTGAGCTGGAATCGCGCGCTGTTCGAGCCGGTTGGAATTTCCAGGCCCGCGAGGTCGTAAAAACCGCGCAGCGCCGGGTCATCGGATCCCCAGTGATCGAACCGCTCCCCGGTGGCGGCGGTGAACCCGGTGATCTCGTTGCCGGCATTGCCGCGAAACAGGAAGCCCGAGAGGGACGACGCGGTCGCGGCATGCGACGCCGCGCCGGTCACGGGATCAATATATCGTGCAACGATATTAACGCCCTGCATGCCGTCGCCGGGCGCGGTGTCCCAGCCGGGGAACAGGACGCGCCCGCGAATGCGGGCGGTGGAGGAGGCGAATGCCGTTTTACCCGGGAACTGCGTCAGGTTGCCGGAGGTCACGGGATAGAGCCGCGAAATGGCCGCGCGATCGTCCATGCGGAGCTGGTCGGCGTTGTAGGCGCATCCGTAGGAACGGCCGCACAAGGCGCCTTCGGGATGCATCAGGGGGAAGCCGGCAGTGTCGTCGGTGGTGGGGGGCGGCGAGCCGGTAAAGACGTTGTCGTTGAGCTGTGACCAGTCGAGACCGAGCGCGCGGCCGATCATGCGCGCCAAGGCGTAGCGCAGCAGCGGCAGGTCGGTGGAGATGCGCGCGCAATTTCCGTTGACGATGAGCAGCGCATGCGCAATGTGCGCGTCGGCGGTGAAGCGGTCGGGTCCCCCGACCACGGCGTTGGTGGCGCAATTCTGCGCCGCGGAAGCGCCGGTGCCGAGCAGCGCATCAATGACGAGGCCATCGAAGTCATAGACGATGGCGAACGGCTTGGCGGAGGTCGGCTGGATGTCGGCGGGCATGCTGAGCACGCCGCCCGAGCGCGTGACGTTGGCGCCGCTGACGTCTTCATCCAGTTGACCGGCGCGGGTGGCGGCGAGCGCCGCGGTGGGTACCGAAGTCCAGAGCGAGAAGGCGCCGGCGACGAAGGTGTTCGCGTCCGCCTGGCGCAGGAGCGTGCTGAGATCGCCCTGGTCGGTGTAGTACGAGATCTGCCCGCCGGACCAGCTCAGGGGCGTTCCCGCGGCGCCGGAATTGAAGCCGCTGCCGGCGACGTACAACGGCCCGCCGGCGTGGGCCGCGATGGGCAGCGCCAGGGCAAGCAGCGCGGCGAGGGTGAGCACCCGGATTCGCATCGTCATTCCGCGACTGGCGCGCGCGCCGGCGGCCGGGAAGATCGAACCGGGTTGTGTGGGGAAGGCTCCGGCGGCACGCCCAAGGATGGCTCATCGGCAATCTGCTGCGCGACGGCCGCCATCGAAAGCGGCGAATCCGCAAGCGAGATGTGCCCGCGCGTGCCTGCCACCGTGGAGGTGAGACCGAGGTTCTCCGAGGGCGGGTACAGGAACAGCAGCAGTTCTTCGCCGACGCGGTAGCGGTCGCCCGAGGTCCAGAGCCTGTCCCATTCACTGACGGTGAGCAGCTCGCCGGCCGTGGCGCCGCGCAGGGCGTCCTCGACCAGGAAGGTGATGCGCACCACGCCGATGTCACCGGGGGCGGCGGAGGCTACCGGTTCGATCTTCTGCACCGTGCCGATGAAGATGATGCCGGCATCGTGGGCCAGCCGGCGCAGGTCAAGAGTATCCTGCCCCGACGCCAGGGGCACGAGCAGAAGCGCCAGGAGGACGGTCGAGCATATATATCGGCTCACGATATAAAATCTCGGAAACCGGGCACCTTAGGGGAAAGCCGATTTTAGGCAGCGCATGGCGCCAGGGTCTGTGAAGCGCGGCACTTTCCGGCGTGACACGGTCCCGTAATGGGAAACAGGGCCGCTCCGCCGGTTTAGAAAAGGGATTCCCGGCAGTCCGCGGTATGGCGTCCGCCGGCCGAGACTGGGGGAGAGACGCAACCACTTGTTTGCCAATACAATGCTAACCGGCCCGTTTAGCATCTGAGGATCGAGGGGAAGGGGACTAGCCATGCGTTCGTTCGCTGAGAAACGGAAGTCGACTAGGCAGACCGCATCTACCAAGCCTCCAACACCCTCCCGGGAACACTTAGGGCACAGCCCAGAGGCGAACTCGATCCTTCATTTACAGCGCACAATTGGGAATCAAGCCGTGCACCGGCTGTTCGATCGAGCGGAAACTAGAAAGGCAGACTCCACTGTTACCGGCTTTCCACGATCCGGTCACGATTTCAGCCGAATTCCTATCATCACCAGCACCGCTGGCAAGCCCGCTACTCCGCTCGCCGATGAAGAGCCTTGGATGGAGATTTCCGGGAACGGTGGGCCAAAAGCTAAGCCAGGAGCTAAGCCGGATGCTGGGGCTCCCGCGGGCGGAGGCGCTGCCGCCGCCACATCGCCGAAACTGACCAAGAAGACGGTATCAGCTCCGACCGCGAGTGACTGCGGCGGGTTCAAGTGGGTCATTCAGTGGGAGCTTGACAAGAAAACAACTAAAGGTGGCTGGGTCGTGCAGAAAGTAGAGCTACCCTATAACGTCAAGGACTGCAGTAACAAAGCGTTTGACCCTAGGAAAGGCGGGCTGCAGCCAGGGTGGTATCCCGTATGGGAAGCTTGGCAAATCCACAAGGACCAGCAGGTCACAACCTACGCTGAAAAGGGCGACGTTAAAGATGATACCTACGGTACCCCCGGTCCCGGAAGCGATACGAAGGGATCCGTTACGGTCAAAGGGACAGCAGAGTTTTACGACGGCCTAACCCTGCCGAGTAGCTTCAAAGTGACGAACAAAGCGCCCGGCTATATCCTGCCCACGACGACGAGTGCTTCGACGTTGAGCGGAGGGACTGGTTCGATCTCCCACACCCTGAAAGCGACCTGGGATTGCTGTAGCAAAGACAAAGCGGCAACAAAGACAACCAAGGTAGACACCACCTAGTCGTGCGAGATCCATTTGAAGAGTTCAAGCGAGCCGACGCCAGCGAAGCTGAGATAGGCCAAGCCGGCGAGCTTCTCGGGGCAGTGGTTGAGCTCCCCTCGTTTTGGAGCGGGATTGCGAATGACGCATCCATGCCGGTGGCGCACCGCAGGCTGGCCGTCGTCCAACTGGTCCGTCGCCACGTATTGCCAGGCAGAACGACTGTCGGGGTGTTCGCTGAAATGCTCGACGGCGCGCAATGGCTCGGAGATGGCGATATCACCGTCATCACCGAAGTCGGCGGCAAGATCCCGGTTTCATGGACCGCGGAGGACACCGTTATCGCAGTTGCGTTGCCGGGCAACCGAGGTGCAATCTATCTCGCAATAGCAGGCCGATTTTCCGTAAGGGAGATCGCCGTGGCACTTCGCGGGATGTCGCGCGACGTGCGCGTTCTTTCCGCAGTGATCCGGGATGCTGGCCTGGAGATAAGCGGGCAGGAATTCGAAAAAACTACCTCGTGAATTGTTTGTAAGACTCGGGACTAGGACTCGGGGCTGTTTTCGCGTCCGGCGGCCGACAGGTGCGCGCCCCCAAGCAGCAGCAGGCCGGAAAGAAAGGCCCAGAAGATCAGCGTGACCGAAATGGAGAACGGCCCGTAGACTTCCTGGAAATTCAGCCAGGGGAGCGCGACCACGTAGGCGTACTTGGCCAGCTCCCAGCACAGGCCGGTGATGAAGGCGGCCGGCAGCACGGCGCGAACCGGCACCTTGCCGTTGGGAAGGACCCAGTAAACCAGGAAGAAGATGGCGATGCTGGCGGCACTGGCGAAGACCTTCATCACGATCTGGGAGATGTGGGCGACCAGCCATCCGCGCCAGCCGTAATAGGACGTGGCGCCGAGCGCGTGCTGCAGCAGCAGCGTGTTGCCGGCGGTCAGCGCGATCGAGAGCAGCGCCAGCAGACCGCATCCGATGGCCAGCAGCAGCGACACTACCTGGTTCCACACATATGAGCGGTTCTTGGCAAATCCCCACACGTGGTTGAGCGCGACTTCGAGCGGCAGAAAGATGCCGGTCGAGGTGATCAGCAACATGACGACGGAAAAGATCTGCACCCCGCGGCGCGCCCCCGCCATGGCCTTCAGGTTGCGAATGAGGAAGTCCTGGCTGCTGGGCAGGTAGTCGCGCAGGAGGCGGACGAGGGTGTCGTACATCATTTGCGAATGAAAAACGCGCCGGGTGACCACCAGGAGCAGGACGACGAAAGGAAAGAATGACAGGATGGCATTGGCCGCGACGGAGAAGGCGAAGGTATGGACCTCAGTGCGCATCAGGAATTTCGCGGTGGGCACGATCTGGCGGATTACGGCTGGCAGGCCGGCGGCGCCCCTGTCCGGGAGGATGACGGGCCGGGTCGCCTCAACTGCAGTGGCGGAGGCCGGGGGTTCGGCGGTGGCGCGCGGTTCGGAGGCCATATAGTCGGATGCTATCACTGAACAGGTTTCAGGCTGCGGGCTGCGGGCTTCAGGCGAAAAGAGCGTCGCGATTCACCCGGGAAAAACCTTCGTCGCCGCGCGAAAAGCGCTGCCAGAGCCGGATTCACCTCCGTCTTGGCGGCCGAAGAGAGCGAGGCGCGCATGAGGATTTGGGTTGATGTGTAGGTGCTTGCAGTCGGATTCGACGCATCAAGAGTTCTGGGCTCCCGAGCTGCGCCGCCCGTCCCAGGCAGGCGGCGCAGGCGGGGGCCCTTTCCCTGTGCGCGGCCTCGAATTGCCGGCCCGCTCGGCCCTTGCCACTCCCGCCACGGTGAACGGGCGCCTGATGGCCAGCGTGTAGCCGCCGCCGCGAGGGAGATTACTCACCTGTGCAGACTCGAAAGGAGAGCTGTTGTGAGAGAGAAGGGTACAGTGAAGTGGTTCAATGGAGCCAAGGGGTATGGCTTCATTCAGCGGTCCACCGGGGAGGATGTGTTCGTGCATTTCTCCGCCATCCAGGAAAACGGTTATCGCACTTTGAATGAGGGCGAAACAGTGGAGTTCGACTTGATGAAGGGGCCCAAAGGTTTCCAGGCGGCCAACGTCGTCCGCGGCTAAGCGCGCAACCCCGGGGACACCCGGATCTCACCCTCCCGGCACGGCTGGGAGGGTTTTTCATTGTTGGGCGATGTATGGTAGCTTGGAGCACTGCTCGTGCAGGAACTCGCCCGCGAAACCGCGATTCTTCCGCCCGCAACGTCGAGTGCTGGCATCCGCCACACGCTGGCAGGTGCAGTGCTGTTGGCGCTGGTCTTGCGGCTTGTGGTGGTGGCATTCCTTTACCCCGGACAACTGAATCCCAGGGCGGATCACTGGCCGTTCGGGTACGAGACCGGACGGATCGCACGGGCGATTGCATCCGGTCGCGGCTTCAGCGATCCGCTCTTCCCGGGAACCGGCCCGACCGCATGGATGGGGCCGGTATATCCGTACCTCGCCGCGGAAGTATTCAAGCTGTGCGGAATCTTCACCAAGGCTTCTGCAATCGTGCTGCTGTCGCTCGATAGCCTGTTCTCGGCGTTCACCTGCGTACCAATTTTCTTTATCGCCCGACGCTGTTTCGGGCAGAAGACCGCCAACGCGGCAGCGTGGGGTTGGGCGCTGTTCCCCTATGCCGTCCTGCTTTCGGCAGGAATGATCTGGGACATGTGCCTGACGACGCTGCTGCTGGCGCTGCTGCTGTGGATTTCGCTGGAACTGGAACGAACACAGGGCCCGGCGCCATGGATTGGTTTCGGGCTGCTGGCGGGCGTAACGGCGCTGACGAATCCAACCATCGCGATCCTGTTTCCGGTTCTGGCCGGGTACGCCTGTTATCGGCGGAGCTCGCTCGGCATCCCAGGATGGCGCAAGGCCGTCATTTTTGCCACGCTGGCGGTGGTGGTTGTCCTGCTTCCGTGGGAGGTGAGGAATTACAGCGCCTTTCACCGGCTGGTTCCGCTGCGCGACAACTTCTGGCTGGAGGTCTGGATCGGGAACAACGGCGACACATCGTTCTGGACGGAGCAGGCGGCGCATCCATTCAGCAATCCCACCGAGGCCGAACAATTCCGCCGGCTGGGCGAAACGCGATACATGGAAAAGAAAAAGAGCGATGCCTTGGCATTCATCGCCGCGCACCCCGGCTGGGTGGCGCGCCAGACGTTGCGGCGCGTTTCTTACACATGGACGGGATTCTGGGGGATGCCGGAGCACCCGATCAGGGAAGACTTCGATGCCGACGAACCTTTCGATCCCGCATTCGTTGTGTTCTGCACCGGGATGACAGTGTTGATGATCATCGGCCTGCGGCGCGCATTCCGCAATCAGCTGGAGACCCGCTGGCTGTTTGTTGCGGCGCTGGTGACGATTCCATTCGTGTACTACATCACGCGGCCGCACGCGCGCTATCGCCATCCCCTGGACCCGCTCATCGTCATGGCGGCGGCCTACGCGCTCACCGGGCGCAAGGATTCAGACGCGCGGGCGCAGCGAAAACTTCAGGCGTAAGCCTGGCCGGCGTCACATATCCGACTCGGCTTGCGCCTGAAGTGAGAGCCGTTTGCTTCTGCGATCCTTTCGCCGCTCAGGCTGACCGCAGTTACTTGTTCGCGGTCAGGCGGTCGTAAATGAAACCGGCCGCGCCGCCGGAAATAGCGCCGATGGCCGCGCCCTTGCCGCCGCCGGCGATCGCGCCAATGGCAGCACCCGTACCCGCGGAACCAGCCACGATCAGGGCCGATTGATCGGTGGTGCGGTGATGGTGGACGGGCTCGCCGTAGGCATCGCGCACCGTCGGGTTATTCGCGTGGGTGGAATCATTGTAGGTCGAGGTCGAAGCGCGCCGTGCGCCCGGCCGCGGGTTCAGCACCGGCTGGTCACTGGGCTGCGCCGCCGCCGCGCTATAAACCGCGGGCTGCAAAACGCTGTCCTGGTCCTGGGCCTGGGCGGTCTGCGGATTCATGAGCTTCGGGACTGCCCACAAACCAAGTGCCGATACCAGTACCGCGGTGATCACCGAGGATACGATCGCGGTCCGGATCACGGTGGATTTCATGTCCTACCTCCCGGCTGAGCCTGGGCCCAACCTGCACAACTTGGAAGCTGGAGTGCAGCGTGGTTTCCAATGTGTAAACAACTAAAAACAAGTATGTTGGTAGCTAGACGCGGCAGTGCACAGGTGTAAATTGTGCCTTGTAGTAAGTAATTACTTACATAGCAAATGATGCTCACCTTGGCGCCCAACCCCTAGATCCCAGGCGGCTACCGAAAAGGCAGCACAGCAGATTCCCCGCGGGCTCCCTCGCTGTCGCTCGGGACAAGCTCCGCCCGCTCGGAACGACAAGAACCAAGGGTTGCTCGGCGTGGCAATGAAAACCGGAACCGCCGCCTGAGCCAAGGCTTTCAGATCGCTCATTATTGAGGCTTCTCAACTCCGTTCTCGGACTGCTTGATTTTCGGGGCGAGCAAGCCAAGTTTCTCTGCCAGGGCGCGTATGCTATCGGCGCTATGGCCGTGTGGAGGATTCAATTCGTGATCCGCAATGGCGGGATCAAAGCCGCGCTCCCTCACCTCCGCCAACAAGTCCTGCACTGATTGCCTGAAGCGGCGTTCATAACCGAATGCGATGGAATTTGCCCAGTTACGTGCCACAGGCCAACTAAGCCTCAATTTTTCGCGTGTGCTCATCCACGGCTTTATGCCAGCATCCGGCAATGGGCCCTTTTCTTTGAGGAATGCGAACAAGTCGTACATGGCCTGCTCCAGTTTCTCTGGCAGAGACGAAGGTGCCAATGGTTCGGACGCAAAGGCGAGTAATTTCTCAAAACGTTCATCGCGCTCGCGTTCTCGTTGCTCACGTTCACGCGCTTCGCGATGGGAAAAAAGTCCGGATAACACGGCACAAGCACATGCAAGAAGCGCAAGAGAGAGCACAACCCATTTTCCCGCCGGGTATTGAAAGATCCTCGTGAATTGCAAAATGCAAATCAGTATTACGACTATCGCTTCCAAGGTGCTAAAGAGCGTGGACATTCGTTTTGCATTTGAGCAAACCCCTGCGCTGCACTCTAGTGGGGAGTCGCCCAAGTCTCCAAATTCTGTTCAACAAAAGGCCCGAGCGCGAATCGGGCCTTTTTGCTTTTGCCATCGCTGGCCGTCGCACTCCACAGGTCGTCTCGTCGGCAGATCTTGTCGTCCCTCTGCTCGATGTCGAGAACTGCCTCGAACAGAGTACATCGCAGATGCTTACTTTCGCCGGAACCAACTCTTGATTGCCGACAAGCCATTACGTGACTCCTCTCGGAAGACGGCTCTGCGCCTCGTGTCGGTCAAGAATCGATACCTACAGGATGGGCACGTAACTTCCAAGTTCGGGCGTCCAACTGGAACGCGAAGGCGAGCGCCGTCAACAGGGCAGGTAATTATCTCCTGTACGTTATCGGCTTTAACTGGCTCTGCGACTTTCTCCAAGTCTGAGCAGATGTGCTCCAGCGCCTTTGTGAATGGTCTTGTAAATGCTCGCTTTTCGCTTACCCTTGCTGTGAGTGAACTAACAGCGTCTAGCCTTTGAACTGCGTCGAGAAACCAGACGTGCGGGTTGACCCCGTTTTGCCGTCTAAGTTCGGAAATCAGATGGAGAGCACGCGACAATTCTTGGTGCGTGGCGTTCAGTTCAGCGGCAATGCTCGTGAGGTAATGTTCGCGTGATAGCCGGACTTGTCGATCTGATGAAGTCAGCATTTCCTGCTGCGATGTCACCTTCTTGCGAAGTGCATCAGCGCTCGCGCCGCGCCCATCAGCACCCGACAGAGATTCGTCGAAAGATTGTCCATATGACGTTTCTACTAGCCGAATCGCTGCAAGAGACTCGCCAGTCAGTCCCGCCGCCCAACTAGACTGCGGTATTTTTCTCATGGCACAAACCGCCCGGTACACGAAAGCGAGATGGTGGCGATCAATGTAGCCCACCGAAAATGTGTCACTACTCTTACCGTCCACTGTATACGTCACCGTTTCCGACTTGCACCCGTTCAGCATCAGCTTGCCTAGGCCAACATAGACAGCAGTAATGTCGGTCAGCACCTCATGCTCGTAAGGGTTCGAGCCACACGTTATCCCATGCACATGTAGAAACTTGTGCGACAGTTCGTGAGCAAGAGTCGCCAGCACTGCTGAATCGTGGCCCAGAACGCCCGGTGACAATTCGACGAAGACTTCCGACTGGCCGCGTTCCAGTTGGATGTGCGCTGCTGTATCTTTCTGCTGTTGAACAATGCCAACGATGAACGTCAACCCTTCAAGTCCGAGGAAAGAAGCGATGGTACTCGCGGCGTATTGAACAGCGATGATGTCGCCACCCACGCGCCAATGAAACGGATCAAGAATCTTGTATGTTGTCGCGGCCCCCACAGATTCTTCTAGGAGTCTCAGCTTGGCTAGGTAGCCTTGAACCGGGATGTCCACGATGCCCTCAGGTACGGCGGTCAGTTTGCCTTTGGCGATTGCTACGCCGCCGATCTTTGCACAGCAACTCCGCTTATTCCAGCGCCGTTTGTGTTGCCTTTTCCTGCTTGTCGGGGCGGGTACTGTCTCAACTGTGCTCTTGATCTCTGGGTGAGCCGGAAGACGAGAGCACACTTAACTGTGAACTGACGATTACGCAGACTTGATCTTCTTCAGCGCCCAGCGCGCGTGTTCGGCAACGATGCCATCGGCATCGGCCGCCAGCTTTTCCAGCACCGGCAGGAAGCGCGGGTCGCCGCTGTTGCCCATGGCGATGGCTACGTTCCGGCGTAGGCCGTTGTACCGGGCGCGTTTCACCGGCGAGCGGCGGAAGGTCTGGCGAAACTCGTCTTCGTCCATGGCCGCCAGCCACTCGAGCGCGGGATTCACCAGGTTTTCGCGAGGCGTGAATTCCGGCGCCGCGGACACGGGGGCGCGACGGTTCCAGGGACAAACGTCCTGGCAGATGTCACAGCCGAAAACGTTGCGGCCCATGCCCTGGCGCAGGCCTTCGGCAATGTCACCGCGCTTTTCGATGGTGAGATACGAAATGCAGCGGGTGGCGTCAAGCTGGTAAGGAGCGATGAAAGCATGGGTGGGACAGGCGTCGATACACCGGGTGCACGTGCCGCAGCGGTCGGGCGCGGGAAGATCGGCCTCGAGCTCGAGGGAGGTGAGGATGACTCCGAGAAAAATCCACGACCCAAGCCGCTGGTTCATGATGCAAGTGTTCTTACCCTGCCATCCCACGCCGGCGTAGCGCGCCCACACGCGTTCAACCAGCGGGCCTGTATCCACGTAGCAGCGCGCCTCTGCTGCCGGCGATTGTTCTTTCAACTTCGTCTCCACCGTGCGCAGCCGGCGCAGGACGGAGTCGTGGTAGTCCTCCTCGGTCCAGGCGTAGCGGGAGATCCAGGCGTGGCTGGCCGGCGGCCGGCCATCGGCAATCGGATCGGTGGACTTTGGCCGGTCGGCGTTGTAGTTCAGCGCGCAGACAATGACCGAGCGTGCCCAGGGAGCGACCTCGGCGAGCGAGGCGCGCTTGAGTGCGCCGGACTCGCCGCGGGTTTCCAGGTAGCGCATTTCGCCGGCGTGGCCGGAGGCGATCCAAGCGGGGAAGTAGTCGAGCTCCGGGAAGCGGCTGACGGGGGCGACACCGCTGAGGTCAAATCCGGCGGCGCGGGCGGCGCGGGTGATCAGGTCGGAAAGCGTGGTTGCGGTGGGCACCGCATCCATGGTATCGCGGGCGCGGGAATCGCGGTGGATTTGGCGATTTGCCGATGAGCCGATCGGGTGAGCGCAAATCGCCCAATCAGCAATTCCCCCCTGAGACTTTCCACAACTGTTTTCCACAACTTTTTTCCGGCGCACAGGCACGCGATCGACACTGCGAGTTTGCGCAACGGATGAACAGCGACCGCTCGCGGCTGAGCCAGAGCTCTGGTTTGGCCGTCGCGGGGAAGGAGCGCGGCGGCGACGGCAACCGTGCAATGCTGATTTTTATTGGAGAAAACGGCGCTTCGAGGTGGAGGGAGGAACGGAATGCACGTCTCGGGTGAGGTTACCTTAGTACCATTCAAGGATAAGTCGTGACGAGCAAACAATCTGTTCTTAGGTAATTACCCGTTAGGTACGCAGGGCGAATAAGCGTTGCCCTGGATTTCGGACCGAAGTACGATACCGCCAGGTAGGGTAGGAGCGCGATGAAGAATCGAGTTGTAGGGAAGATTCTGGCCGGCATGCTCGCCGTGATCTTGCCCGCGGCCACGATGTCCGCCGAAACGCATGCCGCAATGATGTATGCGACGAACACGGTCATGCTGAACGGCGTGGGGGCGGAGCGGTCATCGGCGGTGTTCGCCGGGGATAGCATTCAGACGCCTGCGAACGGCGCCGTGAGATTGACGGCCGAAGGCAGCACGGTCATGGTTGGACCGTTGACGACCCTGGTATACGAGGGTGACGTGCTGCGGCTCGGGTCGGGTGCGGCGGTGGTGACCACCGACAAGGGAATGAAAACCCAGGTGCAGCGCCTGTCAATTGCTCCCGCGGCGCAAGCGCGCACCAGCTACCGGGTGGTCCGTGGTGGCGGCCAAGTGATGATTGCCGCGCTGCACGGTGCGGTGAAGGTTTCCGACGGCAGCAGTTCGAAGACGGTGGCGGAAGGCAACACGACATCGGTTCCCGACCCCGCACCAGCGCCGCCGCAAGGTGGCGCGACCCCGGGCGCGTCCGGCGGCTCCGGGGGCGGGATTTCGGGCAAAACGGCGGCGATTGTCTTAGCCGCTGTTGGCGCCGGCGCTATTTTGCTGGTTTACGAAACCACGAATTCCCCGCAAACCCCGCTGTCAGCCAAGTAAGATCTCAGCGAGGGAAGCCTTGTACCCGGGCAACCAGCCCGGGTTTTCATTTGCGCGACAAAATTCAGAAGTTTGCGCCGCGTCTTGACGAACCCGTCTATAATCTTGTGCGTGGTTTCCGACCGCTTGGACCTTCGGGCATACCCTGGTCAAGGCGGCGACTCCCGGTAGCGATCGGTTGACCGGGATCAGGGTGCAGGTGGAAACGCCGGCGCCTCCCGTGTCCGCTCATCCTGCGAGCGGGCCACTTGGAAAGGAAACGCCTTCCAGTGGACAGCATCCGGCTGTCACGCGAGCCTGCCGAACCGTTTCAGTTTCGAGTTTCAGTTTCAGCAGTTACCAGTTTGCAGTTTTGAGCTACGGCATGGCGGCGATCGCTGAGGTCGGGCAGAGCACGCGGCTGCGGGACAAGCACGGGCGCGCCATCACCGATCTGCGCATCGCCATCACCGACCGCTGCAATTACAAGTGCGTGTACTGCCGCACCGGCAACCAGGGCGCGCTCTACGCCGAACTGCCGATTGCCGATTACCTGCGCATGGCGCGCGTCTTCACCTCGCTGGGGATCACCAAGGTGCGCATTACCGGCGGTGAGCCGCTGCTGCGCCACGGCGTGCTCGAGTTGGTGCAGGAATTGTCGCGGCTGCGCACCGTGGACGGCGAATCGCTGGATATCGCCCTCACCACCAACGGCCACCTGCTGGCCGAGATGGTGCAGCCGCTGAAAGACGCCGGGCTGCGCCGGGTCACGGTCAGCATGGACGCGGTGGACGCGGAGCGATTCGCGCGCATCACACGCGTACCCAACGGATTCGAAGCGGTGCTGGCGGGAGTACGCGCGTCGCAACGGGCGGGGCTGGATCCGGTGAAGGTCAATTGCGTTCTCCTGCGCGGCTTCAATGACGACCAGATCCCCGCCTTCGGCAAGTTCGCGCGCGAAGAAGGCGTGGTGGTGCGGTTCATTGAATTCATGCCGCTGGAAGAAGAGCGGGTGTGGTCGCCGGAGATCGTGGTGCGGCTGGAAGAGATCCTGGAGCGCATGGCCCCATTCCGCCGGCTGGTGGAAATTCCTCGTCAGCGCAGCGAGACGGCGCGTCGCTACCGCTTCGACGACGGCCGGGGAGAGATCGGGATCATTGCTCCGGTTTCGCACCCGTTCTGCGGGCACTGCAGCCGGGTGCGGCTTACCTCCGACGGCAAAATCCGCACCTGCCTGTTTTCCGTGTTCGACCACGACCTGGCGGCGGTGCTCCGCCGCGGCGGCTCCGATGACGACATGGTGGCTTACATCCGCGGCGTGATCCAGCACAAGGAAGCGCGCCATCATATCGGCGAGCCGGAATTTGTGCCGGCATCGCGCACCATGGTCCATATCGGCGGATAAGCGCCGCCTAGGTGCTTCTACTTGCCTGGCGGCCCACCCCCTTGCGTTTCCAGGCTTTCCGGATCGCTTCACGATCCGGCCTCCGAACCTGCCTGCCGACGGTTTGAGGTTTGTGAATTTTCTGTATTTCACTGGGACCAAACTCGGGGTACAGTAGGAACAGACCGGCAAGGCTACGAAGCCCCGATCGGATGTTTCCCATATGAAAAACATTTACGAAGTGCTGCGCCAGAAGGAAAACGAAATACAACAATTGCAGAGAGACATTGAAGCGTTGCGTGTGGCGGCGCGCTTGCTCGCCGACGACAACGAATTGGACACGGTGAGATCTGTGGCCAGTGCCGGGACCGCACCGCGGGTATCGGCGGCAGCAGTTGCAGCCAAGCCCGCGGACACTCTGGGTCCGGCGGTTGGAATCCGGCAGTTTCCCTAACGGCGGAGCAGCAGACTCGCAGGCAGGGTAATTACGGATGGGCACCTCACCAGTGGAAACCCCGAAACCGGGCGGGGACTCAGGGACACACGACCGCCGTGTAGCAATGCGGCAGAACGTCGTGGACTCGCACCTGGTCACCGTCGATCTCGCATTCCAAAGCGGCGCTCTGGTGCTCGACCTGAGCGAACAGGGCATGGGCGTGCAAGCGCTTTCCAGCGCGCCCATGGGCGCCACCACCTCGCTGCAATTCGAATTGCCGGAAACCGGCGGACGTGTGGACGCGGTGGGCAGCATCGCCTGGACCGACAGCTCCGGCCGGCTGGGAATACGGTTCGAGGAAATCGCGGAGTTGGGCCGCGTGCACCTGGCACAATGGCTCTCGCGCGACCGGCGGCCGGCGGTAGCGCCCGGTTTGAACGCGGCGCTGCCGGCCTGGCCTGCGCCGTACACGCGCGATGAAATTGCCGCCCTGCGGCGCGACTTGACGACGGACAAGCTGGAAGGCGACGCGGCGCTGGCGTTGGTCGTCGAACGCGTGCGCAACGTGACCCGGGCGACCGGGGCGGCGATCGCGCTCGAAGACGGCGTCATCGTCGTGTGCCGCGCCAGCAGCGGCAACGCGCCCGCCATCGGCGCCCGGCTGGATCCCAACTCGGGGCTATCGGGAGAATCCATTCGCACCGGCGAGATCGTGCGCTGCCTGGATACGGAGACCGATCCACGGGCCGAGAGGTTGGTCTGCCGCAAACTTGAATTGCGCTCCATGGTGATTGTGCCCGTCCGCGTGCAGGGGCGTCCTGCGGGAGTGCTGGAGGCGTTCTCCTCACGCGCGCACGCGTTCCAGAGCAGCGACGTACTGTTGCTGCGGCGGGTTGCGGACCTGGTGGCGGGAATTGCCGTTCGGCAGCCGGAGCCGGCAGCGTCCTCGATCAGGGGCCCGCAAGCACTGATGGCGGCGGCGACGCTGCAACCGCTGATTGCGGAACCGGGCGTGCAGCCAGAAACCCCGCTGATGATGGAGGACATTCTCACGGTCAAGGAGGGGATTGCTCCTCTGCCTCCGCCGGTGGTGACGAAGCCGGCAACTCCGGCAGGTGCGGGAACGGTGGCGGCGGCGCCATCGTCTTTGCCGCAGCCGCGCACGGGAAACGTGGCGAAGGCGGCGCCGGCAGCTGCGCCCATGCTGTCTCCGCCAATGGCGGCGCCGGTGGATCGTGCCGCGCCGCGTCCGGCTGTGGTCGCGCCCGTGGCGCGTCCCGCACCGGCTCCGCCAGTCGCGGCCCCGGTGGCGCGTCCCGTACCAACGCCGCAAGTCCTCGCTCCGGTGAAGCTCCCCGCGCCGCCTCCGCCCGTTGCGGCGCCGGTGGAAGCTCCCAAGCCAGGTCGTCCGGCAGGAGAAACGGCGGTGGCGCCAGCGTCGGCGCCGGCAATCCGGCAAGAGCTGGCAACCAGGCCAGCGGTAGAAATCCCGGCAACACACAGTTTGGCAGCGCCGCCGGACAAGCTAACGCCCTCGCCGGTGCCGACTGCCGTCATGAGAGCCATGGGCGCGGCCGCGATGGCGGCATCGGCGGCCGCGAGAGATCGCACCGTGCCGCTGGAACCGGAGGAGGATGAAGCCGCCGACATGCTGGGCCCGGCTTCCATGCGCGACGCGATGCTGGCGAACATGCCGGCGCAAATACCGTCGCCGTGGAGACTGAGGCTAACCGGTGCGGGCATTTTGGCGGCGGTGCTGATTGTGGGCGGTTGGCAAGTGTGGCGGGCTATCTCGCCTCCCAGAGGCACGCCCATGGACAGCGAAGTCAGGCTAACCAAGCCCGTAGTCAACAAGCCCTCACCCTTCCCGGCGTCCAGTACTCCCACGGCGCCTCCTCCCGCAGTGGTCCCGATGAATACCGTGCCCGTGGCGAAAAGGCCGATCCCGGCTGGCTCCACGCACGCGACGAAACCGTCCGCGGCGGCGAAAAATGCAGCTGCGCGACCCGTTCCAGCCCCTCGCGAGCCGGTACCAGCGCCGGCGGTGACCGAGGTGGCGAAAGCGGTTCCCGAAGCGCCTCCGGCCATGGGTCTGGGACGTCCGACAGGCTCGTCGGAGATCTCCACTGTGCTGTCAGGACCGGTCGCGCCACCCACCCTCGACAAAACGGCGATACCGGAATTGACCGGAGGCAAGTTGCTGAAACGCTACGAACCGGTTTATCCCGACTCGGCGGTGGGAGTGAATGGCGAGGTCGTGTTGAAAGCCACGATCAGTAAGGAAGGGAAAGTCACGCAAATAAAGGTCGTCAGGGGTGACGCGCTGCTGGCGCAGGCGGCAGCCTCAGCGGTGAAACGCTGGCGCTACGAGCCCTTCCGCCTCAACGGCGTTCCCATCGAAATCGAGAATACGATCGTGGTCAACTTCAAAGCGCCCGGGAAGTAAAGCCAGTCCCAATGTTCGCTATCTCCGATGGTTACCGGCGTTTATGCCGGCGGGCGTTTTGACTTGCGCCGGCCATCCTCCGGATGCACAATTGAAAATTGCCTCCCCGCATGTGCGCGTGCTGCGGGCTGAAGCTTTTGGCTCAGCGGCGCATCTGTAAGGTAGGCATAGAAACAACCAGCGGCTTCAACAACCCCGTAGGTCGGGCCCAGCAACCGGGCAGTGGATCTACTGGAGCCGAAGGATGCTTTCAACATCCCCGTTCCACGCGCTCAACGCGCGGAACTGAAGGCGAGTTCAAAAGTGGCAACCGCAACCAGCTCCAGTTGCAGGCTGGACAGTTATCTTGTCCTGCCGGATTCCTCGATGGACGAGCGCATCGCCGCCGCCAAACAGACGCTGGGCGAAGACTGCGTGGTCCTCGGACACCATTACCAGCGTGACGAAGTCATCCGCTTCGCCGATTACACCGGCGATTCCTACAAGCTTTCCAAAATAGCGGCGCAGGCGCGCGGGCAGTTCATCGTGTTCTGCGGCGTGCATTTCATGGCGGAGAGCGCCGACGTGCTCGGCCGCACCGGCCAGGTGGTCGTGCTCCCGGATCTGAACGCCGGATGCTCCATGGCCGACATGGCCGAAATCACCCAGGTGGAAGACTGCTGGGAACAACTGGCCGGGATGGGCCTGACCAGCGACGCGGGCGACGGCATGACGCCGATCACCTACATGAATTCCACGGCGGCGATCAAGGCGTTTTGCGGCGAGCGCGGCGGCCTGGTGTGCACCTCGTCCAATGCGCGCGGCGCCTTTGACTGGGGATTTGCCAGGAACGAAAAAATCCTCTTCCTGCCCGACCAGCACCTGGGCCGCAACACGGCCGACGCGATGGGAATCCCGCTCAGCGACATGGTCGTCTGGGACCCGTTCCTGCCGCAGGGCGGCTTGAGCAAGAACGAAGACCGGCTGCGCGCCGCCCGAGTGATCCTTTGGAAGGGACACTGCTCAGTGCATCAGCGCTTCCTGCCGGAGCACGTGGATAAAGTGCGCGCCAAGTATCCGGACATTCGAGTCATCGCGCATCCGGAGTGCCGGCTGGAGGTCTGCCGCAAGGCCGACGGGATCGGCTCCACCGAGAAGCTGATCAAGATGGTGGAGCAGGCGTCGGCGGGCTCGAAGTTCGCCATTGGCACCGAGATTCATTTGATCAACCGGCTGGCGAAGGCAGTGGCGCCGGACAAGATGGTGATCACGCTCGACGATTCCGGCTGCCTGTGCACCACCATGTTCCGTATCTCGCCGCAGCATTTGTGCTGGGCGCTGGAGAACCTGGTGGACGGCAACGTGGTGAACCGCATCCAGGTCGCGGACGAGGTGAAGCGCTGGGCGCGAGTGGCACTGGACAGGATGCTAGAAATTCAGTAATTGCGGAATTGCCGAACTGCGGAAATGCGGAATTGGGTCGGACCGCTATTGAAGAAAGCCCGGTAGATTACCGGGCTGATTTTTTTCGATTCGCAATTTCAAATTCCGCAATTCGGCAATCTCCTTACTTGCCGGGCTGGTCGGCATTCTTGTCCACGGTGCGAATGCACTCTTCCAGGATGTCGAGCCCGATATCGGCCTGCTCCCGAGTGATGATCAGCGGCGGGCAGATGCGCACGGAATTCTCTCCGGCGCCCAGGAACAGGCAGCCGCGCTCGAAGGCCAGTTCGACGACCTTGTCGCGAGCCGCTCCGGCGGGCGCTTTGCTTTGCTTGTCGGTGACCAGTTCGACGCCGATCATCAAGCCGCGTCCGCGCACATCGCCAACCATGGCGTACTTTTGCGGCCACGCGCTGATGCGCTGCATGATGTGGCGGCCGATGCTGTCGGCGTTGGCGATTGCCTCGCGCTCCAGAACGTTCATCGTCGCCAAAGCCGCGGCAATGCACACCGGGTTGCCGCCAAAGGTGGAGGCGTGCGAGCCGGGCACCCAGTCCATGATGTCCTGCTTGGTCATCATCACGCTCAGCGGCATGCCGGAGGCGATGCCCTTGGCGATGCAGACGATGTCGGGCTCAACCCCGGCGTGCTGGATCGCCCACCACTTGCCGCTGCGCCCGGAGCCGCACTGCACTTCGTCGGCGACGAGCAGGATGCCGTGCCGGTCGCAGATGCGGCGCAGTTCGACCAGGAACTCCGGCGGCGCGATAACGTAGCCGCCTTCGCCCTGGATGGGTTCCACGAAAATGGCCGCCACTTCCTCCGGAGGAAGCGTGGTCTTCAGCACCTTTTGCTCGATGAAGCGCGCGCACTCCACCGCGTACTCCACTGGGTCCGTGCCTTGGGGCCGGCGGTAGACGTTTGGATAGGGAACGTGGGTCACGCCGGGCATCAGCGGGAAAAAGCGGCGGCGCTGCTGCACCTTCGAGGAGGTCAACGACAGCGCGCCCATGGTGCGGCCGTGGAAGGCGCCGTAGAAGGCGATGATGTTCTGCCGCTTGGTGTGATAGCGCGACAGCTTGATGGCGGCCTCGACCGCCTCCGCGCCGGAATTGCCGTAATAGAAGCGGTGCGGGCCTTTCATGGGCGCGACCGCCGAAAGGCGCTCGGCGAGCGTGATCATGTGCTCGTAATAGAAATCGGTCCCCGACATGTGGATCAATTCCGCCGCCTGCTGCTGGATGGCCGCGACCACCTCCGGATGGCAGTGGCCGGTGGAGGTTACGGCGATGCCGGCAGAGAAGTCCAGGAACTCGTTGCCGTCCACGTCTTCGACGACAACGCCGCGGCCGCGCTTGGCGACCAGCGGATAAGAGCGCGTGTACGACGGCGAGATGTAGGTCTTGTCGCCTTCCAGGATGCGGAGGGCGTTCGGCCCGGGCAGCGTGGTGCGAATGTGGGGTCCGGACGGGATAGTAACTGTGCTCGACATGACTTCCTCCGATGAGTGCTGCGTGGCGAACGAAGCTGGGTTGGTTCGGAGTGGCGAAGGCGGAGGAAAGTCGCTTAGTCGCCGCCAAACAGATTGGGGCGGGAATGGGATGGAACCAGGTTCAGCCCGGCGCGTGGACGAGTCAGGATCATGCGCAAACGGCAGGGCGGCGCGGCCTTGATCTTTCCGTGATGCAGCAGGCGCGACATGAAATTACTCAACAGTATTATAGCCCCGCTGCATGTCTGGCGTAACCCCCGGGACGAAGGGTGAAGTTACGAAAGTGAAGTCGGAATTAAGAAGTCAGAAGTAAATGGCGCCAGCCCCGGCGCGTCAGGGCGATCTGCTATCGTAAGTTTTCACTTCCACTATGCCCCACTCGCGCCAGCACCGCTTTCGCGTCGCCTTTGCGTTTGCGCTGGTGTACGTGTTCTGGGGCTCGACCTACCTCGGCATCGGCATCGCGGTGGAGCACATTCCGCCGCTGTTGATGACCGGCACGCGGTTTCTTATCGCCGGCCTGCTGATGCTCCTCTGGTGCGCGCTCAGCGGCCGCCGCATCCGGGTGACGCTGGGCGAAGGGGTTCGGCTGGGCATCATTGGGGCGCTGTTGCTGACCGTCGCCAACCCCATTCTGGCGCGTGCCGAGGAAGTGGTGCCCACCGGGCTGGCCGCGCTGATCGTTTCCATGACGCCACTGTGGTTCCTGTTGATCGACACCTGGATGTTCCGCGGCGACCACGTTTCGCGCCGCGGAATCGTCGGCCTGCTGTTGGGGATTTGCGGGATTGTGGTGCTGCTGTGGCCCAAGTTGCGCGAGATGTCGTCGAATCCTCTGGACCGGCGCGTGCTGCTGGCCGCCCTTACCCTGCCCGTGGCGTCGTTCGCATGGGCGCTGGGATCGGCGCTCTCCAAGCGCTGGCAGGAGGGCATTGACGCCTTCGCCGCGACCGGATGGCAGATGGCCATCGCCGGCGCGCTGAATCTCACACTCGCGTTTGCCCTGCGCGAGCCGGCGCGCGCTCATTGGACCGCATCGGGCATTGGCGCCATTGCCTACCTGATCGTGTTCGGCTCCTGGGTCGGGTACAGCGCCTACATCTGGCTGCTGCAAAACGTCCCCATGCCCAAGGTGGCTACCTATGCCTACGTCAACCCCGTGGTGGCCGTCTTTCTGGGCTGGCTGGTGCTGCAGGAGACGGTGGATGCCTATATTCTGACCGGCTCCGTGATCATCGTCGCGGCGGTGGCTCTGGTTACCAGCGCCAAGATCAAAACCAAGGCCGGGGCTGACGCACCGGTGGCGCAATTGCCTGCGGTAGAAGGGACGGGAGACTAGGTGCAAGGGCTGGGCCTTTATCCTTTTGTGATACGACGGCCTGGTACTGAAGTAATGTAGGTACTCGCGTTGTTATCTTGCCGCGTCCCACGCACTTTGATACTTTTCAGCAGTTACCTCCCCAGGCACTCCCAGCCGTCTGGCTGCCCAGGCGGGCAGCATGGCCGCGCAGGTTGAAGATGCAGTCAATGCCACAACAGATCGCGTTGGTGGTGGACGATTCCATGCTGATCCGGCATACCGTGTGCCGGTTCCTGGAGCAGCGCGGCTTCTCGGTGGCCTCGGCCGCCAACGGCGTGGAAGCCATGCACATCCTCGCCAGCGTGCTGCCGGACCTGATCGTCACCGACCTGATGATGCCCAAGATGACCGGCAGCGAACTGATTACCGCGGTCAAGGCGAATCCCAGGATGGCGCGCATCCCGCTGGTCGTGTTGGCCGGCCGGCGCAGCGCCAGCGAGATGAAACCCGAAGGCCGCGCCAACTACGTCATCTTCAAGGACATCGACATCGAGGAACAGCTTGGGAAGGCGCTGGAGCTGACGCTGGGCCAAAAGACGGCCGTCACCTAGCTAGCGCAGTTGCAGTCCTGCCTCGGCCGAGAGCTCGGGCTCGGCAAAATCACCAGCGAGAAATTTGGGATACGCCGCGGCGGCGATCATGGCCGCATTGTCGGTGGAGAGCGGGCGGGAAGGGAACAAGACCGGCAGACCTTCCTGCGCCGCCTGCTCCTCAAATCGGCCTCGCAACTCGCTATTGGCGGCCACACCGCCGGTGACGAACAGCGTGGCGGCCTCGTACTCGCGCGCCGCCGCCAGCGTCTTCTCGACCAGGTCCCCGACGACCGCGTTCTGAAACGAAGCCACCAGGTCGAGCGTCATGGGATCGCTGAATCGCAGGACGTCAGCGGCCGCCGGGTGGAGAATTTCAGCCAGCGCCGCCATGCGCGCGTCAATTACGCGCTGCATGTGGTGCGTCTCAACGTAGCGCAAGACTGCGGTCTTGATGCCGCTGAAGGAAAAATCAAATGTGGCACGGGTCTCTGACCCTTGATTTCCCGGGTCGGAGACCCGGGCCACACGATCCTGGCGGTCTCTGTGCTTGATCTGCGCAAAGGTGAATTTCACCGCTTGGGGATTGCCGTGCGCCGCCAGCTGGTTGATGATGGGCCCGCCGGGATAGCCCAGCCCCAGCAGCTTGGCGACTTTATCGAAAGCCTCGCCGGCGGCGTCATCCCGGGTGCGGCCGATGTTCCGGTAAGTCCAGCTCGCGCCGCGCTGCTCGGCCAGATACAGATGCGTGTGCCCGCCTGACACCACCAGCGCGAGCACCGGGAAGCGCATCTCGCGATTACCCTTCTGGCGCTCCTCCAGCAGCACGGCATGAATATGGCCTTCGAGGTGATTGACCGCAATCAGCGGCTTGTCGAGCGCGAACGCCAGCGCCTTGGCGAAGCTGATGCCCACCAGCAGCGCGCCCGCCAGTCCGGGACCGCGCGTGACCGCGATAGCATCCACGGTTTCGTAGTTGCGCCCGGCTTCCGCCAAAGCGGTGCGGACCACGGGAAGGATGGCGCGCAAGTGCTCGCGCGACGCCAATTCCGGCACCACGCCCCCGTAGGGCCGGTGGGTGGCGATCTGCGAGAGCACGACGTTGGAGATGACCTGCTCGCCCGAGCGCACGACAGCCGCTGCGGTCTCGTCGCAGGAGCTCTCGATTCCCAGGATGTAAGCGTCGGGCATGTCTCTATACTAGAGGATCATGCGGCGCAATGGAGCGTTGCATAGGGTCTCTCGGTCTATCAGTCTGTCGGTCGTTGGTTGCCATTCCGACAGACCGAAAGACCGAAAGACCGATAGACCCTTATGTCTGATGCTGCCAAGTCCGCCGCCCTCGAGATCGTGCGCACCCTGCGCGAACGCGGCTACTTGGCGTACCTCGTCGGCGGATGTGTGCGCGACCTGGTGCTGGGACGCGAGCCCGCCGACTACGACGTCTCCACCGACGCCCGTCCCGAAGAGGTCATGCGCATTTTCCCCAAGACCTGGGCGGTTGGAGCGCGGTTTGGTGTCGTGCTGGTCCCCGCTGATTCCGTGGTTGCCGATCACCCGGTCACCCGATCTCCCGATCACCCGACGACGGTCGAGGTGGCCACCTTCCGCTCCGACGGCCTGTACACCGACGGCCGCCATCCCGACCAGGTCACCTACTCGAAGGATCCGCGCGAGGACGTGCAGCGCCGCGATTTCACTATCAACGGACTGCTGCTGGACCCGATCACCAACCAGGTGCTCGACTACGTCGGCGGCCTCGGCGACCTGCACCACCAGCTCAT
Source organism: Terriglobia bacterium (assembly GCA_020072845.1). Lineage (NCBI taxonomy): Bacteria > Pseudomonadati > Acidobacteriota > Terriglobia > Terriglobia bacterium. The sequence continues at coordinate 253,032 of JAIQGF010000004.1, read as the reverse complement.
CCGCACCATCGGCGCGCCGGAGAAGCGTTTCACGGAAGACAACCTGCGCATGCTGCGCGCGGTGCGCTTCGCCGCCCGCTTCGGCTACAGGATTGATCCCGACACCCTGCGCGCCATCCAGCAACTGGCGCCGCAGATCGCGCAGGTCAGCCGCGAACGTGTCCGCGACGAGCTTACCAAGATGCTCACCGAGGGCCGCGCGCGCCGCGCCTTCGAGTTGCTGGGCGAAACCGGCCTGCTGCATGAGGTCCTGCCGGAAGTGGAAAGGATGAAAGGCGTGGAGCAGCCGCCGGAGTTTCATCCCGAGGGCGATGTCTGGGTGCACACGCTGCTGATGCTGGAAATGCTGCCGCCCAATACGTCGCCGACGCTCGCCTGGGGCGCGCTGCTGCACGATGTCGGCAAGCCGCCGACGTTTCGCGTGGCGCCGGATCGCATCCGCTTCGACCATCACGTGGAGGTCGGCGTTGCCATGGCGGAAGACATCGCGCGCCGCCTGCGCATGTCCAGCGACGACACCCGCCAGATCGCCGTGCTCGTCGGCCAGCATATGCGCTTTGCCGACGCACTGGACATGAAGCCCTCAACCCTCAAGCGTTTCATGCGGCAGCCGGAGTTCGCCGAGCACCTGGAGATGCATCGCATTGACTGCCTTGCCAGCCACGGCGACCTTGGCATCTACGAATTTCTGCGGCAGAAAATTGAGCAGACTCCGCCGGAACAGATCCGGCCGCAGCCGCTGCTCACCGGCCACGACCTGCTGGCCATGGGTTACCCTCCCGGGCCCAGGTTCCGGGAAATTCTCTCCGCGGTGGAGGACGCGCAGTTGGAAGGAAGCGCCACCAGCCGCGAACAGGCGGTGGAACTGGTGCGGCGCGAGTTTCCGCTGTCGCAGACCGGCTAGTGGGGCTCCAGCCAGGTGTAGACCAGCAGGGACAGCATTACCAGCAGGGCAAAGCTGATGTAGTCCCAGATGCGGGTTTCGTTCAGCGGCGTTCGCGGATCGTGAGCGCGGGTGCTTGGCATGGCCCACCCCCCGCGATCATCGTGGCCCAGGTGCGTCGCCGCCACAATCTTACTTTAGACGCAGTACCGGCTCATTGGGCATTGACCGAAAGTAAGCAGCACGGCGTAGGTGTGGCAATAAAAAGGCACGGCGCGGGCCGTGCCATCACCTCGGATTGCCGGCCACGCCGCTCCTCCCCCAAGTTGCGGCGCTGCCGGCCAGTCCGATTCAGTTGTTTTCTACCGGGGCGTGAGCCACAAACACGCCATCGCCGAAAGACCCAGGAACAGGGCAACGGTTAGGAGATCCCACACACGAGTGTCGATCGCTTCTGCCCGGGTCGGTGGCTTGTGCGTATGGTTCATGGGTCCGCCCCCCGCAACGCATCCTACGCCGCAGGAAAAATCGCGCAAATTACGGGGGTAATCACCGGCGCGTGACGAGTGGTAGAATCCATGGTCTTGATTTGCGGGGAGGAGGCTGGATGGAGCGCGCACGCGATGGATTGCAGAAGATCGTCGTGGACGCTATCCGTCGCGCCCCGGCGGGGGAAGCGGCGATCCTGGGATGGCCGCTGGCCTGCGGCGCCGCCGTTGCCGCCCGTACCCGGGCCCTCAGCTACGCCGATGGCGTGCTCAACGTCGAGGTGCCCGATGCCCTGTGGCACAACGAGTTGGTCAACCTTGTGCCCAGGTATCTCGCCACGCTCAACCAATTCGCCAAGGTCAGGCGCATCGAGTTCGTGACTGCAAAGGAATCCGGTGTTGCCAAGCGCACCAGCAGTTGACCGGATCTGACAACCGATGACCGATAACCGACAACCGATAACCGAGCAAGACGTCCTCTACGTCGCCGAACTGGCCAACCTGGAGCTCACCGCCGACGAGCGCGCGCGCATGGTCAAGGACCTGAACTCGATTCTCGACTATGTCGATTGCCTGAACGAGCTCGACACGTCCAACGTCGAGCCGATGGCGCAGACCTCCGACCGCTACGGCATTGACGAGAGCAAGAGCGGCACGGCGCGCTTCGCCTACGCCATGCGCGAGGACAGAACAAAACCATCGTTGCCGCGCGAGGTGGTGATGGAGAACGCGCCGGAAACGGATGGCGCGTTCTTTAAGGTTCCAAAAGTTATTGAAAGATGAGCCTGGTGCAAAGCGGTTGGAAATTGCGACACCACATAAACGCGGGTCCGGTGATCCTGGGTTTTCTGATAGCCGTGCTGTTGTCACAACCGGCGGCAATGAGCGCGCGCGGCAAGCGGGGATCTATAGTGCATGTGTACGTAGATTCTGAAGGCGCGCTGCACCTGGTTGATGCTGCGGGACACGACACGAAAGCCAGCAGAGAGAAAGACCAGGTCGCATTCAGCTCACCTCAGGTCGCCGGCGATGATCAGACCGTCGGGTGGCTAGCTGAATTTCCAAACTGCTGTACCTCCTATCCAATCCCGCTGACGCTCGTGATCTACAGGGACGGAAAAATCATCCAGCGACTCAAACCCGGCTTGATGATCGTTGATTGGCGCTTTCGGATGGAAGGAAAGCAGGTGGCATTCTGTACGAACACCGTCCATGGAAATTCCGCGCCCCACTGCGAGTTGCACGATGTCAGCTCCGCGAAGCTCCTGGAGCAGTTCGACGGAGACACTGGAGAACGCTCGCGTGCATGGATGGACGGTTTAGTCACCGATTAGAATTTCATGAATATTGACCTCCTCACCATCGCCTCCGCCCGCACCGCCGTTCTGGAGCGGCAGACCTCGGCTGTCGCATTGGCCGAGAGCTTCTATAAGAAAATCGAAGCCACCGACGAGAAGATCGGCGCCTACCTGACGCTGACCCGCGAGCGCGCGCTCGAGAAAGCGGCGCAGATTGACGCCATCGCCGACAAGGGTGATCCGTTGCCGCCGCTGGCCGGCGTGCCCATCGCCATTAAGGACGTGATGGTGGTGCGCGGCGTGCGCTCCACCGCCGGCTCCAAGATCCTGAGCAATTTTGTTGCGCCCTACAACTGCACCGCGGTCGCGCGTCTGGAAGCCGCCGGCGCGGTCGTGCTCGGCAAGACCAACTGCGACGAGTTCGCCATGGGCTCGTCCAACGAAAACTCTGGCTACTACCCGGTGCACAATCCGCGCGATCTGGCGCGCGTGCCCGGCGGTTCCTCGGGCGGCTCGGCGGCAGCGGTGGCGGCGGGTATGTCGGTGGCCGCGCTCGGCTCCGATACCGGCGGCTCCATTCGCCAGCCGGCTTCGTTCTGCGGCGTGGTAGGACTGATGCCGACCTACGGCCGCGTCTCGCGCTATGGCCTGATCGCCTTCGCCTCCTCGCTCGACCACATCGGCCCGCTCACCAAGACCGTCAAAGATGCGGCCATCCTGCTGAAGCACATTGCGGGACGCGACCCGCTGGATTCCACCTCCGCCGAAGTCCCGGTGCCGAATTACGAGCAGGAAATCGAAAAGCCGGTGCGCGGACTCAGGATCGGCGTACCAACAGAATATTTCGGCGAAGGACTCGATCCCGAAGTTCGCGCCGCCGTGGAAGCGGCGATTCAGACGATGGCGCAGATCGGATGCGAGATCGTGCCCATCTCGCTGCCGCATACGCGCTACGCCATCCCGACTTACTACGTGATCGCCACCGCGGAGGCGTCGTCCAACCTGGCGCGCTTCGATGGCGTGCGTTACGGCTATCGCTCGCCACAGGCGCGCACGCTGGCGGAGATGTACCGCCTGTCGCGCGACCAGGGCTTCGGCGCCGAGGTCAAACGGCGCATCGTGCTCGGCACCTACGTGCTCAGCGCCGGCTATTACGACGCCTACTACCTGAAAGCGCAGCGCGTGCGCACGCTGCTGGCGCGCGATTTCGAACAGGCCTTCCAGCGCGTGGACGCCATCGTCACGCCCACTTCGCCCACGCCGGCGTTCAAGCTGGGCGAAAAATCGGACGATCCTCTTTCCATGTACCTTGCCGACATCTACACCGTCACCGCAGACCTGGCCGGCGTGCCGGGCATCAGCGTGCCCTGCGGCGAGTCGCGCGACCGCCTGCCGATCGGCCTGCAGATTCTCGGCCGGCACTTCGACGAATCTACCGTGATTCGCCTTGCCCACGCCTACGAGCACGCCCGCTAGAATCGGGTGATCTGGTGATCGGATGATCTGGTGATCGGCGATTCGGTTTTTCGATCACCCGATCACCAGGAACCCCGTGCCTCCGTGGTGATCTGGTTCACGTCTGACCCGCTTCCGTTCCGTGGTAGGCTGCAACCACGAACCCGGAATGACCACCCAGAGTGAATCGTTGGAATCCGCGCCATCCCAAGCAGGCTTGCGTGTGCCGCCCGGGCGTGCCTGGCTGCGCTCTCCGGCATTGTGGCTGGTGGTGCTCGCCTTCGCGGTGCGCATCGGTTTCATGCTGGCGGCGCACACCTATCTGTTCGAACGCTATCGGGCTGACGAATACTCGTACTTCAACGAAACCACCAACATCGCCCGTTCCATTGCCGAAGGCCGCGGCTTCAGCTCTCCCTTCGGCGCTGCTGATACCGGGCCGACATCGTGGGTTGCGCCGGTCTATCCGTATCTGTGCGCGCTGTTCTTTGCCTGGTTCGGTGTTTTCAGCACCAATGCGGCGGTGGCGTTGCTCATTTTGCAGAGCCTGATTTCCGCGCTGACCTGCCTTCCGATCCTGGGGATTGCCGCGCGTACCGTCGGACGCTGCGCCGGATTCGTGGCGGCGCTGCTCTGGGCGGGGTTCCCGTGGTTCAGCAAGTGGGCCGTAAGCTGGGTGTGGGAGATCTCGCTCAGCACGTTATTGTTCACCTGCCTGTTCTGGTACGCGCTGCGGCTGTCGGAGCCCGCCTCCGGCAAACTGTGGCTTGGGTTTGGGGCGCTTTGGGGAATTGCGTTGCTGGTGAACCCGGTGCTGCTGCCGCTGCTGCCGGCATCGCTGGTGTGGTGCGGATTTCAAATCCATCGCGCCGGCGGGAAATGGGTCAAGCCCGCGCTGTTGGCGCTAGCTGCGTGCCTCCTGGTGATCTCGCCGTGGCTGGTGCGCAACCGGGTGGTCTTCGGGCAATGGGCGTTCCTGCGCAGCAACTTCGGTTTCGAATTCTGGCTGGGAAACGCGCGCTACGCCTCGCCGCGAGGGTGGAATGGCCAGCATCCCGCCGGCAACCCTGACGAACTCGCGCGCTATCGGGCCATGGGCGAACCGGCGTACGTGAGCTGGAAATTGCAGGACGCGCTCGTGTGGGTGCGGCAATCCCCGTGGGGGTTCGTAAAGCTGACCGCCCGCCGCGCGGCGTATTTCTGGGACGGCAGCGCCATGGGGTACCGCCCGGCCATGGCCCGCTATTGGCTGCCGTGGAGTTTTGCCGCGTTCAGTTTTCTGACCCTGTCCGCCATGCTGATGGCGCACCGGCGACGGCTGCGCGCCTGGCCGCTGTTTTTCGCCTCCCTGCTGCTGTATCCCCTGCCCTACTACCTGACGTACAACCAGGTTCGCTATCGCCACGTGCTGGAGCCGCTTATGCTGCTGCTGCTGTGCTATGCCGTGGTCGAGATGTTTACGGCGCGACCTTCAGCGGCGCCGTGATGCTCCCCAGCCTTCCGGTGAGGTTGTCGCGCACCACCAGACGCACGGCGTACTCGCCGGGCTTGAGGTCGAGATCGCCCACGTAAGTGACGCCGTACGTCTTCACCTTTTGCTGGGCTTCCGACTTGAGAACGGTGCGAAACGTCCGCGATGATCGCCCGGCGATGCTGCCGTCCGCACCCGTGGCTACTGCTAGAAAATCCAGGTCGAGGGCATTGCGATCATCCTCGCCGGCCAATCCTGCGGCAGGCGGAATGGATATCTCGAAGGCAATCTTCTGTGTCGCACCCGACGCCACCGCGTCCTTCCATTTCATGATGATCGGCAAGCCGGTGTATTCGAAGGGCGACGCGATGGCAAGGTTCTCGTTGGCCTGACGCAACGCAAGAGTGTCTTCCTTTCCGTTCGGCACGAAAAATCCTTTGCGCGCTCGCGTGGTCGCATTCGTTCGCTTTACTGTGACCTCGATCTTGTGCCAGCCCGGCTTCAAGTTGTTGCGGTCCAGGTAAAAGCTCAGCATGTAGTAGCGCGTCGAATCGGCCGCCGCGCGCTCTAACAGCTTGGCGATATCGTTGTTGTTATAGAACGCCTTGCCGCCGGTCACATCGGCGAAATCGTTGAATACGAAATGATTGCTCGGCAGATCCGTCGGCCCATTGATCCCGCCCCTCATCATGCGGTCGAAAACGTCGGAGCCCGGTCCAAGGTAGACGGAAGAATTGGCTGCAAAGTCGTAGTTCAGCAGTCCCCGAACGTCCACCGGGTAAACAGCAACATTGGCGTCCGCTAGCGCCTGCATGGCCCGTCCGTAGTCCTCCTGCGTGACGCGCGCGAGTACCACATTGCCTTGATTGGTGATGAAAGGAATATCTCCCGTAATCCAGATCAGCACCTTCCGCCCCGGCAGCCCGGCTACCCACATCGCGATGTGCTGCAGGGAATCCAGGGTAGCTTTGACGTCGAGCTCCAACCGGCCGGTATTGACTCGCGCGATCGCAGTGTCCATTTGTGCGTGTGCCTGCGCGATCATCCCGGCGATGCCCGCGGCCTCCGTCTGCACTTTTTCTTCCTCAGCCCGCGACAGCACTTGACTTGCCGACCCTGCCACTATCGCGGCCGTCGTTGATTCCGTCGCGCGTTGCAACGCCGCGTTCAGTACCACGGGAGAAGTCGTGAAAGTGTGCAGCAGGCGTACGCGCCCACGTTCGATGGTCACCAGGCCGACCAGTTGGTTAGGGCGGATTTGCGTGGCCAGGTATTTCAGGGCCGCCTTTCGAGCCGTGTCCAGATCGAGTTGCGGCGTGTTGATGAGGTCGAGGGCGATGATCACCAGTTCCTTTGCCTGTTGCGGGCTGGAGAATTGGTTGGTGAAAACGGATTCGGGCATCATGACCGGCAACGGCGTTGTCGTGTCGGCCGTGATTTCCTCCACCGAAGCAATGCGTTGCGCCTCGCGATCCTTGCGCAGAACGAAATCCTTGGCGGTCAGCCCGGGAACGTGATTGCCGTGCTTATCGCGCACAATCACCGGCACCAGCACCAAATCGGCGCGGCTCTTGAAGGTGGGCGTCGTTGGCGGCGTTTGTCCGCCAACCAGAGGCGCAACGGCGACTAGGCAAGCGGCGAGCGCGAAGCAGGAGAGTGCGTTGCGCATCGGGCACTTCCACAGAAGTTGCGCAGCCACACTAGCCGAGAGGTCGCCTAGGGGAGCCGCTAAGTAAGTAACTGCTTACATGGTACACACAGCGCCACGCTGCTCAGCCAGAAAGAACCGTAAGGACAAATTGGAACCGAAATAGGAATCGGGCAGGCCTCCGGCTGCCCACGCTTCCAGGTCCCGAACCATCCAGCCTGAAGCAAGCCGGCGGCTTACGGCACGACCCGCAGCGGAGCCGTGACGCTCCCCAGCCGCCCGGTGAGGTTGTCGCGCACCACCAGACGCACGGCGTACTCGCCGGGCTTCAGGTCGAGATCGCTCACGTAAGTCAACCCGAAATTCTGGATCTGCTGCTGCGCCTGCGGCTTGAGTTGCGACTTGATATTTTTCGAGGATTGCCCCGCTACCTCGCGGTTTCCACCAAGGGCGGTCGCAATCACATCCAAGTCCAGAGTGTTGCGGTCCGTGCCGATGAGGTCGGAGGAAGGGGGGATATACACCTCGAAGCGCACATGGCGCTTATCGCCGCGGGGGACCGTATCCATCCATTTCAGGTTGACGGGCAAAGCCGTGTATTCGAAGGGAGAGGCGAGCGCCGTGCTTTCATCCTGCTGCTTGGCGGACGCAGAACCCTCCTGTGCCGGCTTGTCCAGAAAGAAGCCGTTGCGGGCGTGCACCGTGGCGTCTTGGTGGTGGACGCTCACCTTCAGCTTGTGCCATCCCGGCTTGGCGTGGCTGCGGTCGAGGTAGTAGCTGAGCATGTAGTAGCGTGAGGAGTCGGCGGCCGCGTCGTCCAGCACGCGAGGAATGTCGTTGCGGTTGTAGTAGGCCCTGCCACCGGTCAAGTTGGCTATGTAATTCATGGCCTCATGCGCGTCCTCGATGTGCACGACCCCGACTTGCAGGGACTGGCTGCGGCGAGCGATGCCGCTGGGCGAACCATCCATGGATTCGGCCATGGTTAGCTGCTGCTGCATTCCTGGGTCTTTATAGCGGGCGGAGTACATGGAAGATGGCACCACGCCGCGCACATCCACCGGATACACCGCCACGTTGGCGTCGGCCAGCGCTTTCATGGTGCGCTCGTACTCCTCGACGCCCAGCTTGCCCAAGGCCATCACCCCCTGCCCGGATATGAACGGGATGTTGCCGGTGAGCCACACCAGCACCTTGCGTCCGGGAACGCCGGCCACCCAGGCCCCAATCTGGCGCAGGGCTTCCAGCGCGCTCGCAATGTTCTGATCATTGCGAGCCGCCGTCGCTGCCAGATAAGCCTGCGACATTTGCGCGCGCTGGCCGGCGATGAAGTTGGCCATGGTGCCGGCCTCTGTCTGGGTCACAGCTTGCAGGTCCTGCAGCGCAGTCTGCTGCGCTTCCAGAGTGCCTTGGGTCGCCGGCGTGCTGGTCACTGCCGTGACCTTCTGCAGTGCGGCGCTGAGCACCGTGGGCGACGTGGTAAAGGCGTGCAGCAACCGGACCTGCCCCGGTTCAATCGTCACCAGGCCCATAGTCACATTCGGGCTCATGTGCGAGGCGACGAAGCTCAACATCGCCCGCCGCCCCATTTCGGTATCCACAAACGGCGCGTTCAACAAGTCCACGGCGAAGATCAGGATTGTCTTCGGCTGCGATGACCTCGCCACCTGGTTGGTGAACAAGACGCCGCGCTTTACGTCGGCCGCAAGTTCGGGCGGGGGCGCTGCCGGCGAGGAGTCGCTAGCGACTTCTTCGACCGAGGCAAGATTCTGTTTTGCGCCGTCGTCCTGCAAAGTGAAATCGGCGGCTGATAAACCCGATACGTGCTTTCCTTGCTTGTCGTGGACCACCACTGGCACCAGGACCAGGTCGGTACGGCTCTTAAAGGTCGCCGTCGGCGAGGAAGTCTGGGCCACGGCGGCCACAACCAATGACATCATGAGAACGGGAACAACAAGCCGCATGGAATGCATGCCAACCTCCACTACCTTGCGCATGCATACTACACGAACGTGGTAGGATTCGTGTGCCCAACGGCTGCCGCCGAGTTAGAATCGGGGTGCGGAGGTGCCCGATGCGCGCCGACAGAATTGTAGTCCTCGTTCTGTTGATCCTTGTCTCGGCAATTCCCGGAGTTGCCCAACGCTCTGGTGTTCCTTTAAGCGTGTACGCTCGCAGGTTTGACCTTCCAGCCAAGCCGGACACGCCGCGAATCCAGTTCCAATGGTCGCAGGATCCGACGTTCGCCACTCAACCGCATCCCAAGATGCGCAAGTTTGCTGTGCCATTCGTTGGGTTGCGGCGGGGCCGACCGGTACCTGCTGAGGTCGAAGACAACGTCTGCTACACCGTGAGCAGCTATCGGCACGCACGTGAGAGCCGCAATTCGGATGTCACCGTGCCGGTGGGATACACCACCTGCACGCCACGATCGAAGTTCCAGGTGAAGAACGCCGCGCCCATACCGTAGCCCTCCCGCGGCTTCGATGAACATTCTTGTTGTGACACGGGTCACACGCAAGCATGACGCATGAACTAGCGTGGCATCCGCCCCGCTGTTAGTGTGCACCTACAACTGAATGCGTGCGCGACGTTGCCATCCTCACCCCACATACTACGTCGCGCACGCTTAATTTTTTGCGCCAGGGAAGTCGCCGCGGCCGGCCGCCCTTGCAGGGTCGCCGAAACGCCGCCGGGGTCTGTGGATTTCCTCAAGGTGATTTTCCCGCCCGCTCGCGCTACACTGTGCGCAGCTTCCGTTTCCCATCCCATTCCATTACCTGCCAGGGCGTGTGCCGACAGGAGGTCAGTGTGTCAGACCAGAAATACCGACAGCCCGGCTACAAGGACCGCGGCGGCGACAAGCCGGAATCGCGCGGCCCGCGCCAGCCACCACGCCTGAAGAAGGACGAGACCTTCGGCCCGCGCGCGCTCAACATGCCGGGAACGCGCACCGTGTCCCGCTGCGCCCAGTGCGGAACTGTGCTGACCATGGTGACCGATCCGGTGGGACAGTGTCCCAAGTGCGGCTTCGAACTGCACTCCTGCAAACAGTGCGCGCACTTCGATCCCGCCAGCCGCTTCGAGTGCCGCCAGCCGGTCACGGAGCGCGTCTCGCGCAAGGACACACGCAACGCGTGCAAGTTCTTCGGCCTGCGCGAAACGGTGGAAAAGGAAACCTCGAGCGCCGGCATGCGCGCCGACGATGCGCGCAAGGCGTTCGAGAATCTGTTCAAAAAGTAGGTACGACGCGTTCGAGGGCGAACGCGCTCCAACCCTGTCAATCCCCGAAGCAAACGCCGACGGCCTTGGCGACTCTCACCAGCTCGCCCTGGGGATCGACCCGCTTCATGGCGCCGATCGCCTCGGCGATGTCCACGGTCTCGATGCGCGCCCCGCGCAGGGCGACCATCTTTCCGAAATCGCCGCGCGCGATCAATTCCACCGCCTCGGCGCCGAAGCGCGTGCTCAGGATGCGGTCGAAGGGTGACGGCGACCCGCCGCGCTGCACGTGGCCGAGCACGGTGACGCGCACGTCCTTCCGGGTGCACATGCCGAGCGCGTCGCCGATCAGGTTGCCGGCCGCTCCGGCGCGCGGATACCTCCGCTTCTCCTCTTCGAAGCGCGCCTTCAGGTCAGAGCCGGGCTTGATTCCTTCGGCGACCACCACGATGGTGAACTTCTTCCCGCCGGCGTCGCGATTGAGGATGAACTGGCAGACATTGCGGATGTCGAACGGGATTTCGGGGATGAGGATGACGTGCGCGCCGCCGGCCAGGCCTGCTTCCAGGGCGATCCACCCGGCGTCGCGGCCCATGACTTCGACCACCATGACGCGATGGTGCGATTCCGCGGTGCTGAACAGTTTGTCAATCGCGTCGGTGCAGGTGTGGAGAGCGGTGTCGAAGCCGAACGTGACGTCGGTGGCGCAGAGATCGTTGTCAATGGTCTTGGGCACGCCGACCACGTTCAGCCCCTGGCGGAACAATTGCAGGCCGATCGCCTGCGTGCCGTCGCCGCCGATGACGATGATGGCGTCAATGCCGAGCTTGCGCGCGTTCTCGATGACCTTCGGCGCCAGGTCAAGCACTACCTCCTGCCCGTTCTCGACCGACTTGTACTTGAAGGGATTGCCGCGGTTGGTGGTGCCCAGGATGGTACCACCGCGCGGCAGGATGCCGCTGACGCTTTCCATGGTGAGCTCGCGCGAGCGCTCCGGCCAGATCAGGCCGTCGAAGCCGTCGGTGATGCCGATGACGCGCCAGCCGTGTTGCAGGATGGCGCTGCGCGTGGCCGCGCGGATGACCGCGTTCAGGCCAGGACAATCGCCGCCGCCGGTGGAGATGCCAATCGTCTTGATGTCGGTCATTGGAGCAGTTTCTCAGTAGTTCAGTATGTCAGTTGCTCAATCGGAGGATTAGGGAACTGGCAATTGTACTGGGCGACTGGCGAACTGACGCACTGGACTACTGAGACACCGGCGAACTGAATTACTGACAAACTGCCCTACTGCGTGGTCACGACGGAATTCGGGTTCGTTCCCGCGGTCGCCGTGCCCACCGACGACAGGGAATTGCTGCTGTTGACGGTGAAGACGGAGACCGAATTTCCGCTGAAGTTGGCAACGTAAACGAACGCGCCGGAGGGATCCACGGTCACGTCCACGGGCGCGCTGCCGACCGAAAACGGCGAGCCCGACATCGCGGTCAGCGAGCCGTCGGCGTTGATGACATAGCCGGAAAGATTGCTCGAGCCGTTGTTGGCGGCGAACAGGAACTTGCCGTTGGCGCCGGCCGCCACCGCCACCGGATTGGTGCCGGCGGGGATGATGGTCGAAGTGATCAGCATCAGGTCACCGGAGCTGGCGTTCACCGCATAATTGCAGATGCCGGTCGAGCCGTCGGCGACGAAGACGAAGCGGGAGCTGGCATCGAGCGCAACGGCGTCAGAGGCGGCACAGGGCGCGGCCGGGACGGTGCGCACCACTGCCAGTGTCCCGTTGCTGTTGATCTTGAAGATTTCCGTTCCCCCCGTTCCCAGCGCCACGTAAAGAAAGCGGCCTAAAGGATCGACGGTCGCGCGCAGCGGCGTGGCGGTGACGGGGAAGGTGGAGCTGAACCCGGTCAGGGCGCCCGTGCTCGAGTTGATGGCGAAGCCCGAGATGTCGTTGGAACCGCCGTTCACGACGTAAACGAAACGGCCGCCAGGATCCACGGCCACCCATACCGGCGTGGTACCGGTGGTGAAGGGCGACCCGCTGACAGCTACCAGCGTGCCGTCGGCGCGGGTGATGGTGAAGGCGGAAACGCCACCGCCCTGGTTGGCGGCGTAGACGAAATTTCCGGCCGAATTAGCGCCTGCCGCCACCGTACCGGTGCCCGCGGCAAAGGGCGATCCGCTCACCGCAGTCAAGGCGCCGGTTCCGCTGTTGATTGTGTAGGCGGACACACTGCCCGCCCCGCCGGCGTTGAAATTGGCGGCGTAGGCAAACTTGGGCACTGCCCCGGTGGGGTTAGTTGGAGTGGGGGTCGAGTTGACGGTCACCCAGAATTCGTGGCCGCCGCAGCCGGCCCACATGAACAGCGCTGCGCACAAAGCGAGGGGGAGACTACGCGTGATTTTCATTGCAACACTCGCTAGAAGTCTAACAAAACCCCGACCGCGCGCCGCTGTTGCGCCGGATTTCGTACCCGCATAGTTAAGCCGTCTGCCTTAATTCCGGGCCCTGCCTAGGATGGTTTTCCTCCGCCGCTTGGAACCAGGGTTGACGGCGGTGGTATTCTTGACCGCCAGGTCCACAATTCGCTAGTCTTCACCGCCTGCACTGCAAGTCGTTGCGGCAATCGTGAGGGCCCATGAATCCACTCTCCCTCATCATCGAGGCCGAGTTCGAAGCCTTCGTTGACGCCATACCGGACGCGGTGGCGATCGTGGACGAGCGCGGACGGATCGTCCTGGCCAATGCGCAAATCGAGGAGCTGTTCGGGTATGCCGCAACGGAGTTGACGGGACAGCCGATTGAGATTTTAATTCCCGAGCGCTTCCGCCAGAACCATCCTCATCACAGGAAATCGTTCGAGCATAATCCGCGGGCAAGGCCCATGGGCACCGGCCTTGATTTGTACGGGCTGAGGAAGAACCGCACCGAGTTCCCGGTCGAGATCAGCCTCAGTCCGCTGAAGACGCGGACCAGTTCGATGGTGATCGCGGCCATTCGAGACGTGACCGAGCGCAAAGAGCGCGAGGAAGCGCTGTGGAAGCTGAACCGGAGCCTGGAGGCGGAAAAGGCCTATCGCTCGCTGGTGGAACACGCACCCTACGGAATTTACCGTTCCGAGGTGGAGGACGATCACTTCCTGGCGGTGAATCCGGCGCTGATGCTCATGCTGGGTTACGAACATGAACACGAACTGCTGCGCCTGAGCATTGGCGACGACGTGTATCGCGATCCCGCCGACCGCCTCGCCCACCTGGAGTTGACCCGCCAACAACGCCACTTCCAGGGCCTGGAAGTGGAGTGGAAGCGCAAGGACGGCAGCCCTCTGTTTGTCAGACTGTCAGGCCGGCGAGGAAGCGAGGAATCCGGCCCCGAGTACATGGATGTGGTGGCGGAAGACGTCACCCAGCGGCGCAAGCTCGAAGAACAGTTCCAGAAAGCGCAACGGCTCGAAGCCGTCGCCCGCCTGGCGGGGGGCGTAGCCCACGACTTCAACAACCTTCTGGGCGTGATCACCGGCTACGCTTACATGTTGCTCACGGATAACCCTGCGGGTCCGGCCCGGGAGAGGATTGATGGCATCCTGCAGGCAGCCGGCAGCGCGGCGACGCTGACTCGCGACCTGCTGGCGGTCAGCCGCAGCCAGGTGCTGCAACCGACCGTCCTGGACTTGAATGCGGTGGTGAAAGAAACCGAGAAGATCCTGGTGCGCGTTCTCGGCGAGGACATACGCCTGCGCATCGAGTTGGATCCCCGGTTGGGCCGGGCCAAGCTGGATCGCACGCAGATCGAGCAAGTGCTGTTGAACCTGGTCATCAACGCACGCGACGCCATGCCGGCCGGCGGTGAAATCCGCATTCAGACCGGCAATGCCCACCTGGACGAAATTTACTGCAAGGCCCATGCCGGTGTGCAACCGGGAGAGTACGTGGTGCTCGGGGTGGTGGATACCGGCAAAGGCATGGACCAGGCGACGCAGGCGCGCGTCTTCGAACCTTTCTTTACTACCAAGTCTCCGGACAAGGGGACCGGCCTCGGCCTGGCCAGCGTCTACGGCATCGTTCACCAGAGTGGCGGCCACATCTGGCTGTACAGCGAGCCGGGAATCGGCACGACTTTCAAGATCTACTTCCCGCGGGTTTACGACCGCGCCGAGGCAGCCGCCGCACGACGCTCCCCGGCCACATTTCACGGCAGCGAGACCGTTCTGCTGGTCGAGGACCACGCGCTGCTGCGCAAGGTCACAACCGAGATGATCCGCGGCATGGGCTACACGGTGCTGGTGGCCGACGGACCGGATGCCGCCATCGAGATCGCACGCAAGCATGAAATCGATCTCCTGGTGAGCGACGTGGTGATGCCGGACATGAATGGGCTGACGCTGCGGGACAAGATCGTGTCTATGCGCCCGCAGATCAGGACGCTGCTGATGTCGGGATACTCCGGCGACGTGATCTCTCAATATGGCGACATCGGCGCTGGCACCGGCCTGCTGGCCAAACCGTTTACCGCTGAAGCCCTGGGCGCACAGATGCGGGCACTGCTGGAGCAGAAATAGAGGCGCGGGGATCGGCAGGTGCTCAAGATCACACAGAGCTGTGCGAAATAACCCACCTGGATGTGACAAGGTGCCGGCAGGAACTTCCGCGAACGCCCAGCCGCGAAGGCCGGTTTAACGTGTAACTGGCTTGTTTTGTGACGCCCAGGAGTTCCCCCTCCGGTTGTTTTTCAGATTGCCGAGGCATGGCCTCCCAAGTGCACTTCTCTCCTAGCGAGGGGTGAGGACATGGCCATTGCAACCGTTACCAAAACCACCGCGACCGTAAACAAGACGACCAACACGCTTCGCGACATCTTCCGCGACATGCCGGCAAAGTTAGTCAATGAGCTGGAAAGCCTGGAGTTCACCACCAGCTATCCAAGCGAGGCTGTGCTGTTCGTCGAAGAACAGCTTCCCCGCGGCGTGTTCATGGTGCTGCGCGGGCGGGTGAAGCTTTCTGTCTGCTCCCGCGATGGCAAGACGCTGATACTGCGGATTGCCGAGGCGGGCGAGGTGCTGGGCATCGGCGCATCGGTGGCAGGTCACGCCTATGAAGCGACGGCGGAAACCCTGGAAGCCTCCGAGATCAGCTTTGTGAAGCGAGCCGACATCTTGCGCCTGATGCATGAGCACAACGAACTGGCGCTGTGGCTGGCGGAGAACTTGAGCCGCGAATACAGCTTCACCTGCCGCGAGGTGCGCAACCTGATGCTGGCCGAGTCAGCCAGGGGAAAACTGGCGCGCTTCCTGGTGGAGAATCTCGACAAGAACGGCAGTCCCAAACAGCCCGACCGCATGAAGCTGGGTCTGACTCACGAGGAGATGGCGCAGATGATCGGGTCCTCGCGCGAGACGGTCACGCGCACCCTGGCGGCATTCAAGAGGGGGCACCTGGTAGAACAGAATGGCGCCACCTTCATCATCCACGATCGCCTGGCGCTGGAATCCATGGTCGCGGCTTGAGGGAATGCCCCTAACCGCCGGCGATGGCGCCAATGACCAGAAAAGGCTCTTTGCCGCTCGCGATCGCGGCGGGCAGCGGGGCGTCTGGCGACTCATGGGACAAGTCCTCCTCGCAGGCGAAGAACCGCAAGAACGGACGGCGCTCTTGGGTGACGTGGTCGCGGATGGTTCCGCGCAACATCGGATAGCGGGCCTCGAGCGCGTCCAGCACCGAGCGCTGCGTGGCCTGCCCTTGTATTTCCAGCTTCACTTCTCCGTCAACATGCGCCAGCGTCCGCAGGTGCGCCGGGAGTACGACGCGGATCATGGCAGCGTCTGGACCTCGACCGACAACACGGCCGGAAGATCCCGGACAATGGGCGCCCAACTGTCACCGGCATCGGCGGAGGCGTACACCTGCCCGCCGGTGGTGCCGAAATAGATGCCGCACCTGTCGAGCGAATCGACGGCCATGGCGTCGCGCAGCACGTTCACATAACAATCGCTTTGCGGCAGACCTTTGGCGAGCGCCTCCCATTCGTTTCCGCCGGTGCGGCTGCGGTAGACGCGCAGTTTGCCATCCGGGACAAAGTGTTCCGAGTCACTCTTGATGGGGATGACGTAGATGGTCTCCGGCTCGTGCGCGTGCACGTCAATGACGAACCCGAAGTCGGTGGGCAGGTTCCCGCTGATTTCATGCCACAAGTCGCCGGCATTGTCGCTGCGCATGACGTCCCAGTGCTTTTGCATAAAAAGCGTGTTGGGACGGGAGCGATGCAGGGCGATGCGGTGAACGCAGTGGCCGACCTCGGCATTCGGATCGGGAATATATTGCGATCGCAGTCCCTGGTTGATGGGCTTCCAGGTCTTGCCGCCATCGTCGGTGCGGAAAGCGCCCGCCGACGAGATAGCGATGAAGATCCGTTGTGGGTTGCTGGGATCGAGCAGGATGGTGTGCAGGCACATGCCGCCTGCGCCCGGCTGCCAGCGGGGACCGGTGCCGTGGCCGCGCAGTCCAGCGAGTTCGTGCCAGCTTTGTCCTCCGTCGGAGGAGCGGAACAACGCTGCGTCCTCGACGCCCGCGTACACCGTGTCGGGATCGGTCAGCGACGGCTCCAGGTGCCAGACTCGTTTGAACTCCCAGGGTTTCTGCGTGCCGTCGTAAAACTGGTGCGTGGCGAGGGGCTTGCCGGTTTCGGGAGAACTGTCGTAGACGAACTTATTGCTGACCTTGGGCATCTCGCCCGGCTTCGGTATCGCTTCGCCGCCGGGCGTCTCCCAGGTTTTGCCGCCATCGTTGGAGCGCTGGATCACCTGCCCGAACCAGCCGCTGGATTGCGAGGCATACAGCCGGTTGGGATCGGCGGGCGATCCCTTGACGTGGTAAATCTCCCAGCCCGCAAAATGCGGGCCGCTGACTTCCCATTTCGCACGTTTCGCGTCCGACGAAAGCACGAACGCGCCCTTGCGGGTGCCTACCAGTACACGTACCTTGCTCATCCCTCACCCCTTTCAGCATCGCGTATTTTACGGCATCGAAGACCACGATGCTGCCGGCGCCAAGACGTTTTTTCGCCTTAGCGCTTCTTGGCGTTAGCTAGCTGCTCGGATTGCGCGCAGTCGGAAGATGGAGTAGGTTCAATCGCCCGGGTGGCAGAAAGGCTAGTTGACTTTGCCTTTGGCGCGGGCGATGCGCTGGTCAATCGGCTTGCGGCCGGCGAAGCCTTCCTCGGTGCCATGCCAATGGGTGATGCGCTCCTCCCCGAGTTTCCAGCACAGCAGGATGGTTTCGCCTTCCACCACACAGGGAAAATCGAGCAGGCCGGTATCCATGTCTTTCACCTGGACGCCGGTAGCCTCAATCTCAGCCAGGCAATCCTTGAGGTGTTGCAGCGCTTTATCGGACTGGGCGCGGCGGCGGCCGTACTTGACGACGTCGATCTCCGAGCCGCCGGCGAGGAAAATGCGATGGTTCAGTTCCTGGAATTCGGCCTCGATCTCCTCGACCTGCTTTTTGGCTTCCATGCCGCGGCGCAGCAGGGATTCCAGCACCGGCAGGAGGGCGTGCGCTTCGTCCAGACTGAAAGTTCGTTTGGCCACGGGTCAATAGCTTACCACCACGCGAACTAGTTGCCAGTTGTCAGCCTGAGACCTGAGCTTTTGACAACGACAAAAATGCCCGGCGATCTTCTGCCGGGCTTGGACACCGATGTGCAATGCTTCAGTTACTTCCCTGGCTGGGAGCTGACTGCAAATTCGCTTTTTGTAGAGGAGCTTGCTGCGCCGGCGAGACCGTGGTCCGCAGCGACAGTTGCCCCAGACGGCAGAAGTTGATCGCCTCGGCCAGCACCCGCGTGGACTCCTGCGGCGCGTGGAAGCCCATCGAGTTCTCCGACATGGCAAAGTCGAGATAGAAGCTCGCCTTGCGTTGATAATCGCGCGCCTTCTCCAGTTCCGCATCGCTGGCGCCGTTCTTCTTGGCCGCACTGATGTCGCGGATCAGGTCCATCAGTGCGTCCATGGTCACATTGCGCTCGGTGAAGAAGCGGGTCTGGATCTCCTCCACGCGCGCCTTGATTTCCTTCTCGTCCCAGTGATGGCAGCTCTGGCAGGCGCGGTTGATGTTCAGCAACGGGCTGCGCACGTGATGGTCACTGATCTTCAGCGCGCCCTCGCGCCGGTACGGCATGTGGCAATCGGCGCACGCCACGTTCGATCGGGCGTGGATACCCTGGCTCCACAACTCGAACTCCGGATGCTGCGCCTTGAACTTCTCGTCGTCGTAGAACTGGACGATCTTCTCCACCGCCACGCCCTTCGACCACGGGAAGGTCAGCCGTTTTTCCTGTCCCTTGAAGTAGTACTCGACGTGGCACTGCGCGCACACGTAGGTGCGCAATTCCTGCACGTTGGCCTGCTTGTTGACGTCGTAGTCGGGCACGCCCTGCGAAGCCTTCAGCGCCCGGATGCCCTCAATGAACGCCGGCCGCGAGATGCGCAACTGCATGGTGTTCGGCTCGTGGCAATCAATGCACGCCACCGGATGCTTGACCAGCTTCACGGCCTCGGCGTAAGGCATGTGGTTGATCTTGTCGAAGCCCTTGGTAATGTCGCCTTCGCCCTGCTCCAGGTACACCTTGTACAGCGAGGCGTGGCAGTTCAGGCACGTGCCCGGCTGCTTGGCGAACTTTTGCCGCCCGGTGTAAGTCTGGTCCGCCAGCATCCATTCGTGCCCGCGGCGCTCGCGATAATCCGCCGAAAACGCGTATCCCGCCCACATCACCTTCAGCCGCGGGTCCTTCACCAGGTTGGAGCGCGATACCGTCGGCCGCGGATCTTCCGGCGTCGGCGAGCGCAGTTCCGCCTCGTCGCCACCGAACTTTGTCGCCGCCTCCTGCTTGGTCTGCAGGTAGAGGCCGTACTGCATGGGGAAGTTCGTGCCCCACTTCGCCGGGTCGTCGATTTTGTCGCTCAACTCCACCGTCTTGAAGAACGGGTGCTTCGCCTCCTGCCGGTGCTCGAAAATGTTCACCAGCAGCCCGGTCGCAGCGAGGGCGGCGATCGCCGCCAGCACAACCGTGATCGTCAGCAGCCGCTTGTTGATGAGCGCTTCTTTTTCATTGCTCATGGCAGGTTCCCTTCAAGAGAAGTGTTGGTGGAAGCCACCGCTTCCGAATGTCCGCTGGAGGCATGGCAGCGGATGCAGCTCATCTGCGCCGCTTCCCGATGCGTGCCCTCCACCGCGGCCACCACGTCCTGGTGACAATTGCGGCAGGCCTCTTCCGTCACGCGGTGGTTGCGATTCTTGATCTGGATGGAATCCGGGAATCGTCCCGACGTGAATGCCAGCGAGTGGAAGAATCCGTTCGAGGTCTTGGTGGCGTACTTGGCCAGCAGGCCGGGCGGGGTGTGGCAGTCGTTACATTTCGCGGCCGCGTGATGGCTGCCTTTCTGCCACCCGCTGTAATACTCCTTCATCACGTGACAGTTGGTGCACGCCGCGGGATTGTTGGAAAGATAGGAGTAGCCGCGAGCGTAAATGAAGGTATAAGACCCAACTCCCAGCGCTGCGCCCAGCAGGATGCCCAGCGCGATCGTGGCAGTCTTCGCTCTCATGTGCCGGCCCCGCAGAGCAACCGATGTGGCGCGGGCCCCTTGCCCGCGAACACACCCGCTCGCTACGGCGATTTTCGGTCCGCACCGCCCCACCCGCAGTGACCTGCATCACCCCGTCATGGAATCTCCAATACGCCTTCCTGTGATGGAAAAAGTGGGTGTGATCCGCATCACGATTGCCTGTGCGGAAATCTCAGTGAAGAACCGGCCACCAGACGCTAGCCACCGTTAAACTGCGCCGGCACGCGGATCTTCACCACCAGCCCGCCACCCGGCGCATTGGCCGCCTCGATGGTTCCGCCATGCAGCCGGACGGCGCGGTCTGTAATGGCCAAGCCAAGTCCAACCCCGCCGGTTTCGCGCTCGCGCGCGTCGGCGACGCGGTAAAAGGGACGGAACAGATTTTGCAGCTCCGTATCCGGTACGCCCGGACCGTGATCGCGCACCGTGATCTCGGCGCTCGATTCCCGGTTGGCGAGGGTGATCTCCACGTCGCTCCCGGCGGTGTTGTAACGCACCGCATTGCGCACCACGTTTTCCACGGCGCTGCGCAGCAATTCCGGACTGCCCACGGCCGTGCACTTGATGTCGCCCACCACGCGCACCGCGCAGTTCCGCTCCTGCGCCTCGAATTGAGCGTCCTCCGCCACTTCCTTCACGATCTCGTCCAACCGCACCCGCGACTGTTCCGGCGGCCCGGCCGCGCCCTGCATGCGCGCCAGCGAGAGCAGCTTGCCGATCATCTCGTTCAGCCGTTCGGCTTCGCGTTCAATCCGGTCCAGCGACGAGGTGGCTTCGGCGCCCGCCCGCTGCCGCGCCAGGCCAAGCGCCACATTGAGCCGCGCCAGCGGCGACCGCAACTCGTGCGAGATGTCGCTGATCAGGTGCCGCTGGCTGGTCATCAGCAGCTCAATCCGGTCCGCCATCTGGTTGAAGTCGTGCACCAGTTCGCCCAGCTCGTCGCGGCGCCGCTCCAACTTCGCCGGCGCGCGGGCACTCAAGTCGCCAGACGAGAGCGCGTGTGTCGCCTGCCGCAGCCGCAGGATGGGACGCGTCAGGTACAGGGTCAGCAGGTAACAGATCAATCCTGAAAGCAGAATGGCGGCGGCCCACTGCTCGATCTGCGCCCGCGCCAGCCGGCGCACGGCCCCCACCGGCCCGCGCGGCATCTCCGCCACCAGGATGTAAACCCGCCCCGAGGGTCCGGTGGTGCGTTGCGCCGCCAAGGCCGTCGAGCCCTGGATGGTGAACGCCGGCTCGCCGCCTAGTCCGGCATGCGGCGCCAGGTCGCGCATACTCTTCGACGATTTGCCCGCGATCGGCTGCCCGTTTTCGTCGAACAGCGCTGCCCGTATGTGCGACGATGCCTCCAGACGCTGGAAATAATTATTCAGCGCCACCATCCCGTAGCGGTCCAACTCCTCCGCCGCCGATTGCGCATAGAGCGCCGCCGCATCGCTGGTGGCGCCGCGCCAGCGCGATACGATCACCTCCGGCTGGATGCCCCAGGTGTAGATCAGCACCGCGCCGACCACCACCAGCGTCATCCAGAAGATGAGGAAAATCTTGAGAAAAAGGCTGCGCACTTAGCGGTCTCCCTCGCTGGGCCGCGTGTACACGTAGCCGACGCCGCGAATGGTCTTGATCCGCTCGGTCCCGTCGCTCTCGCCCAGTTTCTTCCGCAGCTTGCTGACGTGCATGTCAATGCTGCGGTCGTACGGCATGAATTTACGTCCGAGAACGGATTGCGCCAACTGGTCGCGCGTGACCACCTGCCCCGACGCCCGCATCAAAGCTTCCAGCATCCCAAACTCCACCGAAGTCAGCTCAACCGGCTCTCCGGCGCGGCGGACCATGCGCGCCGCGGGGTCCAGTTCCACGTCGCCTACCGTGATTTTCTCCAGCGGCGGTGACGCCGGTTGCTGCGTCCGCCGCAGGATCGCCCGGATCCTCGCCACCAGCTCGCGCGGGTTGAACGGCTTCGGCAGGTAATCATCGGCGCCGATCTCCAGGCCGACAATGCGGTCCACGTCATCGCCCCTCGCCGTCAGGATCAGCACCGGAACCCGCGACTCCGGCCGCAGCCGCCGCAGCACCTCCAGCCCGCTCATGCCCGGCAGCATCACGTCCAGCACCACCAAGACATGCTCGCCCGAGAGCGCCCGTTTCAGGCCCTCTTCGCCGTTGTGCACGGCGTCCACTTCAAAGCCCTCCGGCGTCAGGTATTCCGCCACCAGCTCGCAGAGTTCCACGTCGTCGTCAATAATCAGCACGCGTTCCATATCTGCCCTTGCCGTCTTCGATTCAGCTAACTACCAACGCGAAGTCCTAGCTACTGCCTTTACAAACTTTTACTCGCCTTGACGCACTCTTTACCTTTCCAACCCGCGTGTCGAGTTTAACTTGTTAGCAAGCAGCGGCGCTCGCCCAAGACCCGGGCGCCTGTACCAGCGGCTGGATGGTGCCTCCTATACCAGTTGCTGACCATGCGGATTGGCCGGCCCCCAGTTGCTCCTCCGAACGGGCGAATCGGGGCCGCCCTTCCGCTATTCTTAGTCTCTCGGTCGATCGGTCTGTCGGTCGCTCAGCACAACCGATACCCGCAACGGATCGACCGATAGACAGACAGACCGATCGACCTCCTGTAATTACAAACTTTTACTCCCGCGTGACCGACTCTTTACCCCTGCCCGGTTCCGATCCGTGTTCCATCTAGTGAGCATGCGGAGAACTTATATGAAACACCTCAAGAACAAATGGACGGTCATCGCGGCGCTGGTCATCGCGGTCGGCGTGTTTGCGGCGTTCGATTTCGGACGTACGCCGTCGCCGCAGTATTTCACTGCCAGTGTCGAGCGCGGCGACATTCACGACGTCGTCGAAGCCACCGGCACCATCAACGCCGTCACCACCGTGCAGGTCGGGTCGCAGGTTTCCGGGACGATCGCGAAGCTGGCCGCCGACTTCAACTCGCACGTGAAGAACAACCAGGTGATCGCGGAGATCGATCCCTCGCTCTTCCGCGGCGCGCTGCTGCAGGCGCAGGCCGATCTCCAGGATGCTCGGGCAAACCTCGCCGCCGCCAAAGCGAACCTGGTGAAGGCGCAGGCCACCGCCGAGCAGACCGCCGCCGACTACCAGCGCAATGCCGCGCTGGCCAAGGAAGGCGTGGTGGCGCAGCAGCAACTCGACCTGGCCAAGGCCAATGCGGATACCGCGCAGGCCGCGGTCAGCGCCGCCCAGGCACAGGTCACGCAGGCCGGGGCGCAGGTGGCGCAAAAAGCCGCCGCCGTCTCGGTGGCGCAGACCAACCTGGATCACACCATCATTCGTTCCCCGATTGACGGCACCGTGGTAGCGCGCAACATTGATGTCGGCCAGACCGTCGCCGCTTCATTACAGGCCCCGACGCTGTTCAACATCGCGCAGGACCTCACGAAAATGCAGGTCTATGCCGCCACCGACGAGAGCGACGTCGGGCAGATCAAGGTCGGCCAGCCGATCACCTTCAAGGTGGATGCCTTTCCGCGCGACACCTTCCACGGCGTGGTTTCCCAGATTCGCATGAACGCCACGACCGTGCAAAACGTGGTGACTTACAACACCATCATTGATTTCGACAACCCCGACACCAAGCTGTTTCCGGGCATGACCGCCTACGTGACGATTCCGGTGGCCAGTGCGACCAACGTGGTGAAGGTCCCCAACGGCGCGCTCCGCTTCCAGCCTGGCCTGAACGCCGACCAGATGGCCGCGCTCGAGCAGCAAGCCGGCATTACGCCGAAAGCTTCCGCGCGTCAGGGCAAGGGACAGGGCGCCGGTAAAGCTGCCAGCGCAAGCGGTCCATCGCAACCGCGTCCGGCAGCGCCGGACACTGCGATCGTGTGGAAGCTCACGGCCGACAAGCAGCTCACACCGGTGCAGATCGCGACCGGCATCACCGACCACACTTTCACCGAGGTCGTGCAGGTCCTGCACGGCTCGATCAGTCAGGGCGAGCAGCTGGTGGTCGGCAGCGCGACGACCTCCAAGCCGTCGAGCGCAAGCAGCGGTTCCGCCCCTGGCATGGGGAGCGCACCGCGCGTGGGCGGAAGGTAAACACGGTCGTTGGTTGATGGTCGTTGGCCAAAACGGAACCGCGAACGAGCAATGACAAATGACTAACGGCGTACAACCGATAACCGATAACCGAGAACCAATATGGCATCCGTACTCCAACCCGATCTCGCAACCACGCAACCCGAGGTGAAGGATCTCGTCATCAGTGTTGCCGACGTGCACAAGTACTACGACCTCGGCGAGACCAAGGTCCACGCCCTGCGCGGCGTCTCGCTCGACATCCGGCGCGGCGAGTTTGTCGCCATCATGGGCTCCAGCGGCTCCGGCAAATCCACCTTGATGAACCTGCTGGGCTGCCTCGATACGCCCAGCAGCGGGCGCTATTTGCTCAACGGCACCGGCGTCTCCGAACTCGATAAGAGCGCGCTGGCCGCCATTCGCAACCGCGAACTCGGGTTCGTGTTCCAGGGGTTCAACCTGCTGGCACGTACTACCGCGCTGGAGAATGTCGAGCTGCCGACGCTTTATGCGCGCCTCGACAAGAACCAGCGCGCGGCGCGCGCCGAGCGGGCCCTGAAGCTGGTGGGCCTGGGCGACCGCATGGATCACTTCCCGTCGCAGCTTTCCGGCGGCCAGCAGCAACGCGTGGCGGTTGCGCGCGCGCTGGTGAATCAGCCGTCGATCCTGCTGGCCGACGAGCCCACGGGCAACCTCGACAGCCGCACCTCGGTCGAGATCATGCAGATTTTCCAGGAGCTGAACGACCAGGGCCTGACCATCGTGCTGGTCACGCACGAACTGGACATTGCGAATTTCGCCCAGCGTATCGTGGTCTTTCGCGATGGCAAGATCCGCCGCGACGACGCGGTCCAGAATCGGCCCCGCGCCGCGGATGTTTTATTGAAGATGCCGACGTTGGAAGACTAACGGGTCCATCGGTCGCTCGGTCTATCAGTCGTTCGGCTAAAGCAACCGACAGACCGATAGACCGGCAGACTGAAAGACCGATAGACTGAGAGAGTAATTATGGATTTCGCAGCCACTTTGAAAATCGCTCTCCGGGCGCTGGCGCGCAACAAGATGCGCTCGGTGCTCACCATGCTGGGCATCATCATCGGCGTGGGCGCTGTGATCGCCATGGTCGGCGTCGGCCAGGGCGCGCAGCAAAAGGTGCAGGACCAGATTGCCTCCATGGGCACCAACCTGCTGTTCGTCTCCAGCGGCACGGTGACGCGCGGCGGCCTCCACATGGGCTGGGGCCAGACCAAGACCCTGGTCTACGAAGACATGAAGGCCATGCAGCGCGAAATCCCCACCATCGCCATGGCCGCGCCCGGCGCTAGTTTCAGCGCACAGGTGGTGTTCGAAAATCAGAACTGGTACACGCGGCTTACGGGTACCGAGCCGCCGTATTTCGACATCCGCGACTGGCCGATGGTCGCCGGTTCCAGTTTTTCGCAGGACGATGTGACGCAGGCGGCCAACGTCGCGGTCATCGGCAACACCGTGCGCCAGAACTTGTTCGGCGCCAGCGACCCCATCGGCGCCACCATCCGCATCGGCACCCTGCCCTTCCAGGTGGTCGGCGTGCTCTCCGCCAAAGGCCAGTCCGGCATGGGCCAGGACCAGGACGACTTCATCGCCATTCCCATCACCACGCTGCAGAAGAAGATCACCGGCCAGGACTGGCTGCAGTACATCCTGGTCTCGGCGACCTCGCAGCCCGCGACCTATGCCACCCAGCAGCAGATCACCTCGCTGTTGCGCGACCGGCACCGCATCCGCCCGGGAACGGATGACGATTTCTTCGTCCGCAACCTGGCCGACGTGGCCGAACTCGCCGACCAGTCTTCGCGCGTCATGACCCTGTTGCTGGCCTCCATTGCCGGCGTGTCGCTGATCGTGGGCGGCATCGGCATCATGAACATCATGCTGGTGTCGGTGACCGAGCGCACCCGCGAGATCGGTATCCGCATCGCCATCGGCGCCACCGAGCAGGACGTGCAGCGCCAGTTCCTGAGCGAGTCGGTGGTGCTCAGCCTGATCGGCGGCGCCATCGGAATTTTCTTCGGGGTGGGGTCGTCGCTGGTGATCACCAAGACGCTGGGCTGGGCGGTGCTGATCTCGCCCATGGCCATCGTGGCCGCCGTGATCTTCTCCATGGCGGTGGGCATCTTTTTCGGCTTCTATCCGGCGCGCAAGGCTTCACGCCTGGATCCCATCGAAGCCCTGCGGTTTGAATAACCGAGGTGTGGGTAACTCCAGGGCGAAGGATGGGCAAGGTCGAAGCACCCTAAAGGACGCAGGAGCTTGGCGTCACGCCACCACAGACACTTCCCCATGTTCTTTGCGCGTCGGTTTTAGCGTGATTTCTACGTCTTGCCCGAGGGCAGTGAGGAAGTCCATCAGGCGCTCGACCGAGAAGGCCCCGGCGCGGTTCCGCATCAGGGCGGATACGTGAGGCTGCTTGATGCCAAGAATCTTTCCCGCTTCGGTTTGCGTCAGTCCACGTTGCTTGATCAGCCGGTAAATCTGCAATGTGAGTTTGGCCTTCAACAGCTCCCGTTCCGGATGGGGAAGACCGAGGTCGGCAAAGACATTCCCACTGCTGTTTTCTGCCTTGATCCTGCTCGTTTCTTTCCTGGTCGTTGTCATTCCTATACAGGAATACGTCTATTCGTTATTCAGGGTCAAGTCCCATCGTGGCGAGGTTCCTCCGTGGTCGCGCGGGTTAGCTAAGAGCCAAAAGCCAAGGTCCCGTCCAAGGTCTACCGTTTCGCTACACCGGACGTTCTTGTCGCTACATGCCGCGGCGGGCAAGCGAAAAGAACGGCTCGGGTGGTTTGTCGTCCAACACTAGACCCGCGACCATCTCGCCGATAGCCGGCCCGTGCTTGAAGCCGTGGCCGGAGCCTCCACCTACAAGCCACACCGTCGGCGCGTCAGGGTGACGATCCACGATGAAATGTCCGTCCCGGCTGTTCTCGTACTGGCAGACTCGGGCTTCCACCAGCGGAGCGCCTTTCATTCCCGGGAAACGGAATTCCAGATATCTCCGCGCCGCTTCGATGGCTTGGTTGGTGGGCGTTCGGTCGCCGGCGGTGGGATCGAATACCGGCCCGCGATCGTCGTCCGCCAGCTTTAGCCCGCGCCACTGGTTGCTGGGGATGCCGTAGAAGTGAGGGCCGCTGCGATCAATGAATACCGGCAGGCTGTCGTCGGTAAACCGGCCATCGCCGGCCGGGGTGCCAAAGAAGAAGACTTCCTGGCGCGTCGGCTTGATGCGATCGCCGATCACATCGGGAAACAGATCGCCCAGCCACGGTCCGCAAGCGAAGACGTACTGGTCAGCCTCGAGCGCAGTTCCATCGGAGAGCCGGATGCCGGCCATGTGGCCCGAGGCAATGCGGCCGGGTTGGGCGCTCAGCGCGCGGAATTCTCCGCCCTCGGCCTGAAAGCCCTCGAGCACAGCTTCGCAGGCGCGGCGGGCCTTCAAATACCCGGCGTCGGATTCGAGAACCGCCCACCCGACGCCCTCGAAATTGATCTGCGGGAATCGCCGGACCAGCTCGGCGTGTGGCAGCGTATCGAACGCCACGCCCGCTTCACGCAGGGTGGGCACGGTTGCGTTTTCGTAGGGATCGTCGCTGCCGACCATGCGCAAGCAGCCAATACGATGGTAGAGCTTGCGCTGCCAGCGCTGCTCGTTTTCGCGCCAAAGCTGGAGCGAGCGCGCGACCAGATGCACGTAGATGCGGTCGGGACCGTAGCTGGCGCGGATGATGCGCGTCTCGCCGCCCGAACTGGCTCGCGCGTTGCCGGGGCCCCAGGCATCTACCAGGGTGACTCGAGCGCCACGGCGCAGCAGGTGCAGGGCGGTCCAGCCACCAAAGGCCCCGGCGCCGATCACCACGATGCGCGGTTGCGTTGTCACAGGGATTTCGATTTGCGGTTCAGGCAGACGGGATTGTACACGGGGGTTGCGGAACGACAGAGATTAGCACCAGCGGCGAGATCCCTCGGCTTCGCCTCGGGATTTCGGCAGGCGGCTCCCGCTGCGCTCACGCCGCCTAAGCGCCTCAAGTTTGACGCTGCCGAATTGGCCCTGCTAGACTCAGAAATTCCAGGCCGTCTGCCGGACTTCTCAGTGCGGCAGCCCTCCTAAACGGTTAAGGACCCAACAAACGTGCGCAGTTACACAAGACATCAGCTCAAAGAAGATCAATTCAGGACCGGCGCCAAGGAAACGTATTCCTGGGCGGTCGCACATCGCACCAAGCTGGTCTATGGCGCGGTGGCGGTGGTGGCCGTATTGGCGATCATTCTCGGCGGCTGGGTGTACCTCCAGCAGCAGGACGAGTCGGCGGGGGTTGCGCTGGGACACGCACTGCAGGTGTACCGCGCGCCGGTGACCTCGTCGGGCGAGCCAGCGGCGCCGGAGACAACCTCGTTTGCCTCAGCGCAGGAGCGGGCCAAGGCGGCCCGGGCGGAATTCGCGCAGGTGGCGCAAAAATATCCCCACACGCGCTCGGCGGAGATGGCGCGCTACTTCATGGGACTGGCCGACCAGGACGCCGGCAACGCGGCGGCGGCGGAAAAAGAGCTGAAGGAAGTGGCCGAGGCGAGCGGGGCGGATTTGCCGGCGCTGGCCAAGTTCGCGCTGGCGGCGCTGTATCGCAACCAGGGGAAGGACGCGCAGGCAGTGCCGTTGTACAAAGAGCTCATCGACCATCCGACCAACGCGGTGGCGAAATCGCAGGCGCAACTGGCGCTGGCCTCGGTGTACGAGGCCAAGCAGCCGCAGGACGCGCGCAACCTCTATCAGCAGGTGCAAAAGGAAAATCCGGACAGCGCCGCAGCACAGATCGCGAGCGCGCGCTTGTCGGATCTGAAGTGATGACTGGGCGACGCTTGGCTCAGATTGACGGCGGGTGAGATTACCGGCTAACCGGCGGCTTCTTCGAGCTGGCCTTTTTCCAGCTTTTCCTGACATTCGATGCAGTGGCGGGTCCAGGGCACGGCCTCGATGCGCTTGGGATTGATGTCCTTGCCGCAGGAGATGCACTGGCCGAAACTGCCTTCGCGGATGCGGGAGAGGGCGCCCTCGACCATCTGCAAGAGCTGGCGCTCGCTGTTGCTCTGGTGAAAGAGGAACTCCTTGTTGTAGGAGCTGGCGGCGCGATCGGCGATATCCTGCGCGGTATCGAGATCGCTGGCGCGACCGTCCTGCGCGGTGCGCGAGACGTTCTTGCGCAACTGCTGCTGCCGCTCTTCCAGCTTCTTCTTGAAGTATTCGACCTTCTTCTTGTCCATGCGGCCCGTTCTATCCCCCACAGAAGTCACCAGAATGCAGGGGTGAAACTGAAGATGATAAGCGCGCACCGGAGGGCCGTCAACAGGCGGCGCGATTCCGCGGCAGGCTTGATTCCCGTTCCGGGGCGAGCAAAGCAAAACCGGGACGCAGTGCCCCGGTTATGTAGCCATCGGTTTCCCTTAGAGTTCGCGCCCGACAGAAGGCCCGGTCAGCTGTTCCCACCCACGGTTCGCAACTTGCCGGGAGTGAAGTGATAAGGCGGCCACGGACCGCTGATGGCGACCTCGCAGTCTTTCAACTGTCGCGTGGCGGCGCTGTAGCGGTTCTGGTACTTCTCCACCGTCTTGGAATCGATGAGGTGGGCAATATCGATCAGCAGGCCGCCGGAATCGACCTTCTTGCAACTGACTTCCTCTTCCAGCGGTAAAAACAGCTTGTGCACCTGGACGGAGACGGCGCGCGCCTTGCTTTGACGCTCGCGATCGCGGCTGGCAATCTCGCGCAGCTTGCAGAGATATTCGCTGCCGGCCGACAAGGGAAGCGTGGCGTCGGGAAGCACGTCGCGCAGCGCCTGGCGATGAACCACGACTTTCAGGTGCATTTCGGACTTGCCCTTCAGGCGGGCCACGCTTTCGGTGAACGCCTTGCGATTGGCGCGGACGGCGCGGCGGAGGGCATCGTCGGTGTCGAAGACGGTGCCGAACTTGAAGGGCAGCACGGTGGTGTTCCGGAAGCACTCGCTGATCACGCGCGCGTGCTCCAAAACCGCCCTCTGGTCGAGGTCGCCGGTGCGTTGATACTCGCTGACGATGACGGCAAAGTCGCCGCTGGGATACGCCAGGATGGGAGAGTCGGCGATGCCTTTCATGCCGGCTACGGTGAAGGGCCTGCGAGCGCGAGCGCCGTTAGTCAGAAAGGCGTCTTGCTCGGTAATGCAGTAGGCGTACCATGCCATATCGATTCTCCGGGCTGGGCGGAGGCGAAAGACTGCGCCTTCGCAGTAGGTGTATGGGCCTACAAATGGGAACTACGGCTAGGTACTGCAAAAATCGGGCGCGAGCGTTTACCCAACGACATTACTTTAGCCCGGACTGCCCCAGGTAGCAACTGAATTAGTGCATCCCGGAATCGGAATCGGAAGGAATGCGCCCAAGGGCTACTTTTTCCGCTGATTGTTGCCGTTGCGGGCGCGGGCGGCGAGGGCGGACTGCACCTCATTCTGCATTTCGGAGAGCGGCGCCGGCTTTCCAGTCCAGATTTCGAACTGGCGCGCCCCCTGATACACGAACATCTCCCAGCCGGGAATCACGCTGGCGCCCTGGGCACGAGCGAGGCGGAGGAAGCGCGTCTCGACCGCGCCGTAAACCATGTCCATGACGAACTTCGCCTTGATTTCATTCTCGTTCAGCGGCGAAGCCTTGCCATTGCCCATGCCAACCGGCGTGGCATTGATGATGACGTCGAAGGAAAGCTTCTTCAGGTCGCCGCGCTTGATCACCTTCGCCTTCGCCTGGCGCGCCAGCTTCTGGGCCGGGGCCGGGGTGCGGTTCAGGATGTAGACCTCAGCCCCACGTGCCTTCAGCCCGAACACCGCCGCCCGCGCCGCGCCGCCCGCGCCCAGCACCAGCACCGGGGCGCCGTTCAGGTTCAGGCGCTGCTCCACCGGCTGCACGATGCCCGCGACATCGGTATTGAAGCCATAGAGTTTGCCGTCCTGGGCGCGCACCACGGTGTTGCACGCGCCGGTTTTCTGCGTCAGCGAATCGCTGTTGTCGAGGTGTTCGACAATCTGCTGTTTGTAGGGCATGGTCACGCTGAGGCCGTGGATGGGGATCTCATGCACGCACTTCAGCAGATCGGGGAGCGTTTTCGCGTGCAGTGCCAGGTACACCGCATTGACGTTTTCGCGGCGAAACGCGGCGTTCATCATCTGCGGCGACAAGGAGTGCGACACCGGGTCGCCGGCCACCCCATAGACCTTGGTCGCGGCATCCACCTGCTCGATGCGGTAAACCTCGCGCAGCAGCTTGGCGGTCATCATGCCGGGTGCGGTTTCCTCGCCGGGGCTGGCGGCGGCGAAGGTCCAGACACTGCCGGCGCGCAGTCCGAGAACGCGGCTGATGATGCCTTGTTCGCCCATGCAGACGCCGATCACCGAATGCGTGTTGCGCGTCTGCATCAGGAACTTCATCATCAGCACGTTGTCGAACAGCGTGGTCGCGGTGGTGACGACCTTGTAATAGTCGGCGGCAAACTGCTGCATCTTGGCGAACGTCTGCTCAATTTTCCTGGTGGCTTGGAAGTCATGGAAGGACAAGATCAACGATGCCCGGCCGCGCAGGCGCTCCAGGTCGGCGGGCTTCATGGCGGAGGCGCTTTGCAATTCCAGGTCGACAAGCTGGCAGCCATTGGCGGCCGCCTTGGTGAGCACGTCCAGTTGGGCAGCCAGCGAACCGCGGAACTTGCCCCCGTTGACCCCCCGGCGGCAGGTGGCGATGGCGACCACTCCCGGGTGGTAACTGAGAAACCGGCGGACCTGCGGAAGCGCCAGGCCGGGGTTTTTCAAGTAATCTAACCTGAACTCCAGAAAGGAGTTATCGCGCACCATGGTCTCGGCCTTCTCGACCATTTCGGCCGCCGAAGCGCCCGCCACCGGAACGCATACGCGCGGCAGGCGCAACGGCAACGGCCGCGGCACGAAGCTGGGACTTGCCACATTCATCTAGATTTTAGCCGAGGATGCGCATATTACAGGCGCACCATAACAGATGCAATACAGGATTGCGTCCCCGGAATCGGGATTGCGCCGCTGGAGTGCCGAAACGGTAAACACGCCCGTGCTTGACCGTCGGTAAGCTGTTTGCTAGCGTTCGATTCGCGGTATTGTGTCTGATCAGGCCCCGCCGTTTTTTGCGTGCGAAGGAGGCGTTATGAAGAGCGTAGCGTTGCTGTTGGCGCTGGGTGCGCCGTTGGCGTTTTCACAGCAAGCCACCCCGGCGCGGGCGACCAGCAACCTGGCCGAGCGCGTGCAGGCCCCGAGCTACGCTGACATGTACTGCTCGGGGTTCATCACCAACGAGAGCCACGGGAAGGGCAGCTACATCGTGGCCGGCGCCGAGTCACCGCATCAGACACAATTCCGCCAGGGCGACATCGTGTTCCTGGAGGGCGGCGGATTGCAGGAAGGCTATCGGTTATCGGTGATTCGCGAACTGCGCGACCCGAACAAAAGCCGGGCCTATGAGGGGCAGGCAGGCGCCATCTCAGCCTTGGGCCAGCCCTATGCGGAATTGGGACGGCTGCGCGTGACCGCGATCCGGGAGAAGACCGTCATTGCTCAGGTCGAATACAGTTGTGCCCCGATCGTAGCGGGCGACCTCGTCGTGCCGTTCCAGGAAAGGTCGCCGGTTGCCTACCACGCCAACACCGCGTTGGAGCGCTTCCCGGCAACCGCGGGCAGGGTGACCGCGCGCATCGTGATGGCCAAGGATTTCGACTACATCCTGGGCACCGGGCAGAAGGTGTATATCAGCGCCGGTGCGGACAAGGGTGTCAAGGTTGGCGATTATTTTCGCGCCGTCCGCAACTATGACCCATCGACCATGAACGACGTGGACGCGCAGTCAAATAAGGTGACGCAGAGCGAGGAAACGCAGAAGTCAAAGACCGCGACCACGAGCGGGAAATATGCCGAACTGCCCCGGCGCACGCTGGCGGAGATGATCGTGCTCAACGTCACCCCGACCAGTGCGACCGCGATGATCACTTACGCGTTCGAAAGCGTGGAAGTCGGCGATGCGGTGGAGTTGGAAGCCGGCATGGCCACCCAGCAGCCCCCCAGCCCGCCCCAGGCCCTCCAGGCTCCCCAGAATCCACCCACCGTCTCCTGCAGCGCCAGCCCGAGCTCGGTCAAGTCGGGTGAGCTTTCGACCATCACCGCCATAGGCCAGAGCCCCGACAACCGGCCTCTGACTTACGGCTTCACCGCCTCCGGCGGCCGCATAAAGCCCAGCGGAGCGCAAACTACCCTGGACACGACGGGCGCGCCGGCCGGGCCCCTCACCATCAACTGCACCAGTACCGATGACCGCGGCCTGAGCGCCAACGCCAGCACCGTCGTCTATGTCTCGCTCCGACCTCCGCCGCCGCAGGCCAGCAAGGGCGGCAGCATCGAATTCAGCCGGGACCGGCGTCGTCCGACGCGCGTGGACAATGTAGGCAAGGCCATTCTCGACGATTGCGCCCTCCGCCTGCAGCGGGAGGCGGGTGCTCGCGGCGTGATCGTAGGCAACGCTGACCCCAACGAAGCGGACGCCCTAAGCGTGGCGGAACAGCGTGCCGCCAACGCCAAGGACTATCTGGTGCGCGAGAAAGGCATCGATCCCGCCCGCCTCGAGGTACGTACCGGCAGCGCCGGTACCCAAACGGTGGAAGTCTGGCTCGTGCCGGCGGGCGTCAGTTTTTGATGTAACGAGCCGAGAAACTGCAATACCGACCATTCTGCAATACTCACGAACTGAATTACTTCTCACCGTCAGCTCTAGATTTTCCCGGCAGTGCCGCGGGGTTCTCATGGGTGCGCTCGCGGAAGGCGCCACGCATGCCGCCGGCGAGCGAGACCGCCGACTCGCCGAATTTGTCGCGCATCCGGTCGGCCGCCGAGAGCGCCTGTTTCCAGCGCTGGTGGCGATCCGAGTCCAGCAATTCGATCTGGCCTTCAGCCGTTTCCAGCGACGACGCCTGGACGCCCAGCAGGCGCACTTCGCGCCCCGGCTGCCAGTTGCGGCGGAAGAGTGCGCGGACCTGCTCGATGATCTCCGTATCGAGTTGGGTTGCGCCGGCCAGCGTGTGTGCCCGCGTGATGGTGGAGAAATCCCGATAACGAAGTTTGAGCTGGATGGTGCGCGCGTACAGGCGGCTCTCGCGCAGACGGCGTCCGACCATTTCGCTCAAGCGAGCCAGCGTGGATTCCAGTTGTTGCAGGTCGGCGGTGTCGGTGTTGAAGGTGTGTTCGTGGCTGATGGACTTGGGACCGGTGTCCTCGCCGATTTCCGCATCGAACCAGCCGCCGGCATCTTCGCCGCGCGCCTTGCCCGCCAGCGCCAGCCCCCACTTGCCGAAACGCTGTTCGAGCACCGCCTCGTCGAGCTTGGTAAGGTCGCCGACCTTGAAGATGCCCATGGTGTGCAGCTTGTGCTCGGTAACCTTGCCGACGCCCGGAATCTTACGAATATCGAGCGGCGCCAGGAACGCGGCCTCGCAGCCCGGCAGGACGTGCAGCACGCCGTTGCGCTTTGCCTGGTCGGAAGCCACCTTGGCGACCAGCCGCGACGAGCCGATCCCGATCGAGCAGTTGAGCTGCGTCCTGGCCTTCATCTCCGCGTGCAAATTGTGGGCGGCGCGCAGCGGCGGACCGTGCAGGCGCTCGGTGCCGGTCATATCAAGGTAGGCTTCGTCAATCGAGGCCATCTCGAGGGCAGGCGAAAACTTCTTCAGAACTTCATAGACCTTCCGCGAGCAGTCGCGATACCGCCCGGGGTGGCCATCCACGAACACGGCATCGGCAGGCAGAAGCTTGGCGGCGGTGCGCAGCGGCATGGCCGAGTGCACGCCGAACTTGCGCGCTTCGTAATTGGCCGCCGCCACCACGCCGCGTTCGTCACGCTGCCCGCCCACGACGACGGCCTTGTCTTTCAACGAGGGATCGAAAAGCTCCTCGACGGAAACGAAGAAGGCGTCCATGTCGACATGAAACACCGTGCGCACAGGAGAAGCTTAACTCACCACGGAGACACGGAGGCACGGAGAAACTGATCTCGTAATTGGGTAATTTTGTAAATTGGTAATTGGAAGCATGGTCTCAGTCATGTCTCAGGGCCGACCGGCAAAATTGCCAAATTACCAAGTTACGAAATTACCAAATCTCTTGCGTGTCTCCGTGCCTCCGCGGTGAAGCCACGGATTAGATTTCGCCGAAAACTTCCGCCGTAAACGCCTCGATGACCGCCCCGCGCTGCCAGGCGTCCGGTGGAGAGCCGGACTTGACGCAGGTCTGCTCCAGGAAGGTGAGCCGGTCCCAACCGTGCTCGACCGGCACTTGCGGCAGCAGTAGGCCGCGGCGGGTCGCGTAGGTGACCACGAGACCGTGGCGGCCAATCTCGATTTGCTCGGGGAGGATGGGCTGCACTGGAGAAAGCACGCTGATCTCGATTTTCAGCAGCGGCGCTTCCTCGCGAGTCACAGGTGGAAAGCGGATGTCCCTAAAAGCGGCCGCCACCGCAGTTTCGGCGACGGTGCGGTACAGGGAGAGGATAGGGAAGACGAAGCCGACGCAGCCGCGCAGTTGGCCGTGGAGATGCAAGGTGGTGAACGCGCCGCGCTTTTCGTCCAGATGGGCGGAAGGCGCAATCACCTTCAACTCGATACCCGCCAGATGCGCCTCAATCGCACGGTGTGCCAGGGCGAAGAGCGCGCCGCGCTCCTCCGTCGAATATTGCGCGGGCTGGGTAGCGGTTTCTGCGGCAGTGTCGCTAAGTGGTTGCGACATCACGCTTTCTCCGGCGGCTGAGGATGA
The DNA here is from genome assembly GCA_020072845.1 of Terriglobia bacterium. Lineage (NCBI taxonomy): Bacteria > Pseudomonadati > Acidobacteriota > Terriglobia > Terriglobia bacterium. The sequence continues at coordinate 217,027 of JAIQGF010000004.1, read as the reverse complement.
ACGCGCGCCGTTGGCGGCGTACCACCTGCCGGTCGATCTTCGACCAGAACGCGGCGAAGTAATCCATGGCGGAAACCAGCGAGAGCGTGACCATGAACCAGATGCCGACGCGCGCCAGCACGTGGAGGGGAAAGACGTAGCGACCGAATTCCCACTGCAGCCAGCGGTGGTCGAGGATGCACAGCACCACCACCACGATCTGCACCACCATTTTGACTTTGCCGAGATCGCTGGCGTCAATGGTGAAGCCCTGCTGCGCGGCGATGGAGCGCAGGCCGCTGACCAGGAATTCGCGTCCGATGATGACCACCGCCATCCATGCCGGGACGACGCTGGGATTCAACTGCACCAGGGTGACGAAGGCGGCGGCGATGAGCAACTTGTCGGCCAGGGGGTCGAGCAGCATGCCCATGGTCGTGATCTGATGACGGCGCCGCGCCAGGTAGCCGTCGAGTCCGTCGGTGATGGAGGCGGCGATAAAGACGGCCGAGGCCAGCAGTTCGCGCTCGCCATGCACCCCCACGGCGAAGCGGCTGCTGGACAGGATCCAGATCAGCACCGGAACGCTGAAGATGCGGGTGAGCGTAATGTAGTTCGGCAGGTTCACTTCAGAACCGCAAGATGCAGTCCCCAACCCGCACGTGCGGCGCACGCCAACCAGACCGGGGACAGCAATTCCAGATTATCCCCCTACGCAGCGGGCAAAGCAACGCGGAAGCGGACATCCGGCTCAGTTTTGCCGGGGTTGAGCACGCAGGCGCACCGGCAAGACGCGTGCGTAATGTTGGAAATCGTTGTCGGTAGTGAATATCTCCCAGTTCCTTCGAATCGCGACCGCGCACAAAAGAAAATCGACGGCTGAACCGGATATGCCCGCTGCGCGGCAGGCGTTATTGGACTCGGCGGCCGCTTCCCAGTCTTCAAGCGAGAGCGGCTCGTCGGAGAAGTCGCGCAAATCATCGCGCACGGCGCGGAACTGAGCAGCGTTGCGGATTCCAGACAGGAGCTCTTGCCGAATTGGGCCGACAATGCGCACACGGGTGTCGGCGGTGAGGTCGGCCAAATCCTGACGGATAGCGCGTTCGAACTCGCTCAACTTCCCCGCGTCGCGGCGCAATGCGAGCGACCATACCGGCGTGTCCACAAGCACGTTCACCGCCGTTTCCTGCGGCGCTCCGCCTTGTAGTCATAGCTCGGGTCAAAGTCGATTTTCCCAAAGAGTTCGAGTATCTTCAGTTGCTTTCGCCTGCTCACATATTCTTCCAAGGCGGCGTTGACTGCATCCTTCTTTGTCTTGTGGCCGCCGACGCGTTGGGCCTCATCGACGAGCCTGTCATTCAATCCCAGATTTGTCGCCATGGGGTAAATTATCACACAAACAGGTGTGTGAATCAACACACACGAAAAGCCTTGGCCTGGTCCGTCGGTCTAGGCGTAAATGCCGCGCTGCTTGAGGCAGTACGCCACCCGGTCGATGGCCAGCATGTAGGCGGCAATGCGGTTGTTCACGCTGTGCGTCTCGGCGTAGCGCACCACGTCTTCAAACGAGCTGCGCATGATGTGTTCCAACTGCTCGTTGACCATGGATTCTTTCCAGAAATAACCCTGCCGGTCCTGCACCCACTCGAAGTAGGACGTGGTCACGCCGCCCGCGTTGGCCAGGATGTCGGGAATAACGAAGATCCTCTTCTCGGCGAGGATCTCATCGGCAGCGGCGGTGGTGGGACCGTTGGCGCCTTCGCACAAAATCTTGCACTGGATGCGGTCCGCGTTGCGGGTGGTGATGACGTTTTCGATCGCGGCCGGCACCAGGATGTCGCAATCGCTGACAAAGAGCTGCTGCGGATCCATGGCTTCGGCGCCGGGAAATCCGTGGATGCTGCCGGTGCGGTAGCGGAATTCCCAGAGCGCGTCAATATCCAGGCCGTTGGGATTGAAGAGGCCGCCGTCAAACTCGACGATTCCGATGATCTTGTAGCCGGCCTCGTACATGAGGCGAGCGGCGTTCGACCCGACGTTGCCAAAGCCCTGCACGATCACCCGCGTCTCGTCGCGGTTCAGCTTCAGTTTTTTGAGCGCCTCATCACAAACCACCATGACGCCGCGCCCGGTGGCCTCGCGCCGTCCGCGCGATCCGCCCATGTTGAGCGGCTTGCCGGTGACGACCGCGGTGACGGTCTGGCGCATGTGCATGGAATAGGTGTCCATGATCCACGCCATGACCTGTTCGTTGGTGTTGACGTCGGGAGCGGGCACGTCTTTTTCCGGCCCGATGAATTCCATCAGCTCGGCGGTGTAGCGCCGCGTCATGCGCTCCAGTTCACCCATGGACATTTTCTTGGGATCGCAGATGACGCCGCCCTTGGCGCCGCCGAAGGGAATGTTGACGACGGCGCACTTCCACGTCATCCAGCTCGCCAGGGCGCGCACTTCGTCGAGGGTGAGGTCGGGAGAGTAGCGGATGCCGCCCTTGCCCGGGCCGCGCACGATCGAATGCTGCACCCGAAATCCGGTAAACACTTCCAGGGTGCCATTGTCCATCTGCACCGGGATGTGGACGATGATCTCGCGGTTGGGAAGGCTCAGCACCTTCATCAATCCCGGATCCAGGTTGAGCTTGTGCGCCGCCATTTCAAAGCGCGCGCGCTGCGCTTCCCAGGGATTGATCTCCTGCTCCATGGTGATGGTGGTCATGGAAGTTCTCCCAAGTCCAGCAGTCCGCCGCCGGTGTGACATGCCGCGGCGGGCAAACCAGCGAGTATATGAGGGTGGATTGGCGGAGGCAAGGTGGGCTGTGTAGTGGCCAACAACATCCGCACGGAATACTGCCGGCTGCCGCAGTTTGGCGGCAAATGTCGTGTTATAATGTTTGTTATAACCATATGGCGAGGTGCGGCATGGCGGCGACGGTGAAGGTTACAACAGTCGGCAACTCCGTAGGGATCGTGCTTCCGAAGAAACTTCTGGATCGTTTGCACATCGAGAAAGGAGATACGCTGTACATCAGCGAGACTCCGGGGGGCGTGCAACTTACGCCCTACAAGGCCGAGTTTGCCAGGGTCGTGGAAGCGGGCCGGCGGGCCACGCGGAAATACCGCAACGCGCTGCGAAAGCTGGCCGAATGAGGGAACCGGTCTGGATCGGAGTCCTGGAGGCACTGGTACTGCACGACATGCAGCTAGTCACGTTTGGAGGGGCAGCCGGGGTTCGCGACGTCGGTTTGTTGGAATCAGCTCTGGCGCGGCCCCGAAATCTGCTGGCCTACGGAAAGAAAAAGCCATCGCTGGCGCGGCTCGCCGCTGCATATGCATTCGGCATCATCAAAAACCATCCCTTCGCGGATGGGAACAAGCGTACGGCGCTGGTGATCGCCTTCGCATTTCTCGACGTGAACGGCATCGAGATCAATGCCAGCGAGGAAGATGCCTACCGGATGTTCATGGACCTGCCATCGGGCCGTGTGAGCGAAGAAGAACTCGCCCACTGGATGAGCGAGAACAGCGAGTAGATCGCGCGGGCCGATCCCATGACGGCGAAAGGCCCACATTTGCCAAGAGCGGGCAAATCTGGGGCACCCGGTTAGCCCCCACTTTAGCTCAACAGATTGCTGCGAATAGTCTCTCCTGCAGCTCGGATGGCACGCCAGCGAACATTTGTTGCGTCAAGTGTGAATGTATTAGGCGTGTCAGAATCGAGGTAGATGAGGCCGAGCACCTCGTGGTTTTCATTAACGATCGGGAAGCAGACGTAAGACCTGCGGTCGGCCGTTCGCTGCGCCACCTCCGAGACTGTGTAGTTATATTCGTTCACCATGCGCGTACGGTATTCCTCGTCCGACGCAAAATTCTCGACACGGGGAGCCTTAATGCTATACACCTTGCCAATAATGCCCTTTTCAATTGGAAATGATCTTCCACCCCCGCCCCCAATCGGAATGTAATCAAATGCCTGGACTAATTCTGTTTGCTTGCGATACCAGTGATGAGTAGGACGATGATATGTGCCGCGCACCGCCGCTCCCTCTGAAGGCAATAGCGTGAGCAGTATCTGCAACTGGTAGCGCACGGCATTCATTCGCTCGCGTACGCTGTCGTTATATTCAAAAATCTTGACGCCAACGATGATGATTCCTGGAAGAGCGACCCAAGCCTTCGCGACGGTCGTTGCCGTAGATAAAATTACCGCGATTGCGGTTAGCGATGCGAATTCAATAATCCAAAGAACAACAGTGCGGTTGTTCATGCTCTCGTCGCGATCACAGCCTGCACAATCGGAATGTTGTAAGCCGATTGACCCATCACCCTCGCAGCGGCCTCGATGTCCGGCGAGATGCGAATAACATCGTGTGGCAACGTGAGTGCTTCACTCTTGATAACGCTCAGGCCCGCACCTTCTAAACGTTCGGAGAGTTCCTCCGGTCGGGACAGGAAGGAAGGTTGGGAGACTCTCTCGCCCGTTTTGAGTGCAAACACGGCTTCATCGACGGCATTTCCTCTGTATGAGCGGAGCGCAACACCCCATGCGTAATGAGGTATCGTCCCGACAAACACGCCACCGCGCTTCAGAACTCGGCTAACCTGCTCGAAAAAAAGTCGCTGGTTAAACGGATCGAAAAGGAATGCCGCAACGATGGCAAACACACCAGTCTTAAAAGGCAATGCCAGTGCATCTGCTTGTATACGGCCAAGAGCGGATTCGCGGCTGGGCAGCCGCAGCATTTCGGGAGCTAGATCGAGCTGGAGGATTTGCATCGGTGAAATTCCGCAGTATTCACCGAGTCTGCCCCGACCGGCACCCACATCAAGGGCGAGGCCGTCGCTTGGAAACGGAAAACGCTGCTCACGAAAGTATGTTTGCGTAGCAGCATCGAAATTCCGTGATGTGATGTGCCGCGGCTCGTAATACTCGTCCGCAATCAGGTCGTATCCGGTAACCCACGCACTCGGTCGTGAATGATCAAGAGCCACCGAAGCGACCGCCGCCTCCCCTGTCATATGCGGTAGTGTACACGCCTACGCAACTCCACCGGACCTATCTGTCGGGCGTGGGTGCTTGCTGACACATCTTCTTAGGTGCGAAAGGCGCGTCAAAGCCCGCATAGATGGCCGGGGATAACCCAAATCGGAGACTTGAGGCTGAGCGGCTAGAGCTGGATTTCCATGCCTTCCTGAGCGGCGCGCACCTTGGGGTAATGTTCGCGGGCGGTATGGACGATGGAATCGATGCACTCGTCGCTGTGGTCCGGGTCATGGTGGAACAACACCAGTTCCTTGGCGCCGCTCTCCATCACGATGTTGATCGCCTCGCGCCAGTGACTGTGGCCCCAGCCACGTTTCTTGGCCTCATATTCCTCGGGAAGGTATTGCGCGTCGTAGATCAGGATGTCGGCGCCCTGGGCCAGCTTGCGCACGTTCTTATCGAAGACGGGATGGCCGGGTTCGTTGTCGGTGGCGTACACCAGCGTGCCTTCCTTGGTTTCGAGGCGGAATCCGAGGCAGCCCTGCGGGTGGTTCAGCCACATGGATTGCACGATGGCATCGTCAAAGGCAATGCGGTCTTCCTCGATGTCGTAGAAATTGCGGTGCGCCGCCATCTCCGTCATGTCCACCGGGAAATAGGGGTCGGCCATCTGCTCTTCGATGGCGCGCTGCAGGCCGCGGCTGCGGCTGGAGGAATGAAAGAAGAAGTAATTGTCCTTGCTCTCGTACAGCGGTCCGAAGAAGGGGATGCCCTGGATGTGGTCCCAGTGGAAATGCGAGATGAAGATGTGCGCGTGGATCGGCTTGCCGCTGTATTCGCTGCTCAACGACTTGCCGAGATTGCGAAAGCCGGTCCCGCAATCGAACACATACACGCTCCCGTTGACGCGCACCTCAACGCAGGAGGTGTTGCCCCCATAACGCATGTTCTCCAGTTGAGGCGTCGGCGTGGAGCCCCGCACACCCCAGAACTTGACGTGCATGCGCCTCCGTTGCGCCTTCGCCCTGCGTCCCGGCATGCCGGTTTGCGTGCTTCACGCCATAGGACTGCGTCCCCGGTTGTGCGCTGAATCCGGGTCAAATGCGCATAAGTGGCGCAAGTATATGACAGTTTTCGGCGGGAGCGACAAACGGCGCAGCGGCACGAACGACCCAGTTCCCAATTAGTCAATACGAGCGAATTGCTGGAGTGTTGGGCCACAACCCGCGCCGGCCATCCCACGTATAATCGCTGTTTCCGCAATGGAGAACCGTTTCGAACGGCCTTGACTAAACTCATGCTCCGTCCCGATTTGCGAGAATTTCTCCGCCTCGCCAAGAGCGCCAGCCTGGTACCGGTGGTGAAGTCGGTGAGCGCCGACTTGCTGACACCGGTCTCCGCCTTTCTCAGCGTTGCCGAGAACGAGCCGCATGCCTTCCTGCTGGAGTCGGTGGAAGGCGGCGAGAAGGTCGGACGCTACACCTTTCTGGGAGCGCGGCCGTACATGCGCCTCATCGGTCACGGTGACGAAGTCGTGCTGGAGCGCGGCCGCCATCGCGAGCAACGCAGCGGCGGCGCTCTCCAGGCGCTGCGCGAAGTGTTGCGTCAACACCGGCCCGCCGACGTACCCGGACTGCCGCCCTTCACCGCCGGCGCGGTCGGATACTTTGCCTACGACACGGTGCGCAGCCTGGAACGCCTTCCCGCGCGCGCCCAGGACGATCTGCACGTACCCGACTGTGTGCTGATGTTCTTCGACCGCCTGCTCGCCTTTGACCACGTCCGCCACCAGATCCACATCATCGCTTCGGCGGACGTGTCGCGCGAAGACCCGCGCCGCGCCTACGACCGCGCGGTGCGCGACATTGCGCAACTGGAACGCAGGCTCGCCCGCGGCGTGCCGCGCCGGAACCTCGCCGCCACCCATACCGCGCCCGCGAAAAAGCTCAAGCCGAAATCCTCGACCACGCGCGCCGGATTTCTGCGTGCCGTGGGCCGCGCCAAGGAATACATCGCTGCCGGCGACGTGTTCCAGGTGGTCCTGTCGCAACGCCTTTCGTTCGATCCCGGGGCGCGCCCGTTCGATATCTACCGCGCGCTGCGCACCGTCAATCCTTCGCCGTACATGTATTACCTCCGCCTCGGCGAAATGACCGTGCTCGGCTCGTCACCGGAAATGCTGGTGCGCGTCGCCGGCCGCAAGCTCGATTACCGCCCCATTGCGGGCACCGTCCCGCGCGGCGCCGACGAGCAGGAGGATCTTCGCCTGGAAGAAAAGCTGCGCCAGGACGAAAAGGAACGCGCCGAACACGTCATGCTGGTGGACCTGGGGCGCAACGACCTGGGCCGGGTCAGCGAATACGGCTCGGTGCGCGTGCGCGACCTGATGTACGTCGAGCGCTACTCGCACGTCATGCACCTGGTGTCGGCCATTGAAGGGAAACTGCGCAGTGACCTTGACGCCCTGGACGCCTTTGCCGCCTGTTTCCCGGCGGGCACGCTTACCGGCGCCCCCAAGGTGCGCGCCATGGCGATCATCGAGGAGTTGGAGCCGGTGCGCCGCGGCGTGTATGGCGGGTCGGTGCTGTACGCCGATTTCGCCGGCAATCTCGATTCCTGCATCGCCATTCGCACCATGCTGCTCAAGGGCCGGCGCGCCTACGTGCAGGCGGGAGCGGGGATCGTGGCGGATTCCGTTCCGGAGCGAGAGTTTGAAGAATCGATGAATAAGGCGCAGGCGCTGGTGCGGGCCGCCGAACTGGCACGTGGGTAGTGGCCAGTGGTCAGTGGTCAGTGGCCAGTAAGACCGAAACCCAATTTGGAACGACGAATACTGGGTAGTGTTCTTGTCCAGAGCTGCAAACCTATATGGAGCACCTATGATGGCGGTCGGGGAGGCACCATGAAGGTTCGCTCATATCATCATCTGATCGCCTGGCAGAAGGCCGTCGAACTCGTTGTAGAGATTTATCGTGCGTCGCGGTCATTCCCGAAGGAAGAACTGTATGGTCTCATAAGCCAGATCCGGCGCGCGGCGGTGTCGATACCCAGTAACATTGCAGAAGGGCAGGGGCGACTCTCGACCGGCGAATTCAAGCAGTTCCTGGGGCATGCGCGAGCTTCGCTGTTCGAAGTGGAAACCCAACTCGAGATCGCGCTTCGACTGGAGTACCTGAACGCCGACAAGGCGCGCGAGTTGCTGACGCACTGTGCAGAACTAGGCCGTATCATTAATGGTCTGCTCTCGTCATTGGAGCCACAACCGACCCCTGAGGAGGCGCTAGCGACTGGCCACTGACCACTGGCACTGATCACTATGGTGTTCGTACTCGATAACTACGACTCTTTCACTTACAACCTCGTCCAGTATCTCGGCGAGATGGGGCAAGACATTGTTGTCCGCCGAAATGACCAGACCACGCCTGCCGAAATCGAAGCGCTGAAACCCTCGCACATCCTGATTTCGCCCGGCCCTTGCACGCCGCAGGAGGCCGGCATCAGTATCGAACTGATCCGTTATTTTGCCGGGAAGGTCCCGGTGCTGGGCGTCTGTCTTGGGCACCAGGCGATTGGGGCGGCGTTTGGCGGCAAAGTGGTGCGCGCCGCCCACCTCATGCACGGCAAAACCAGCCAGGTCGAGCACGACGGGCGCACCGTGTTCCGCGGCGTTCCCTCGCCCATGCAGGCCACCCGCTATCATTCCCTGATCGTCTCCGAGGACGGCTTGCCGGGCGAACTGGAGATCAGCGCTCATACTGTGGACCAGAATGGAACGCGGGTCATCATGGGACTGAGGCACAGGCGCTATCCCATTGAAGGCGTTCAGTTCCATCCCGAAAGTGTGCTGACGCAGCACGGCCGCGATCTGCTGCGCAATTTCCTTCAGCTTTGACCCAGTACCAGTTAGATAAGCCTGCGGGGGCGCCCAAGGCCGCAAAGGGAAGGCCGTCCCATTTGAACCCCCGCGACTTTGGTCACTGCGCGAAATGCTTGACAGTTTCATGTCTGACAGCGATGCTTACGCTGCGGAGGGCAGCTATGGCTCAACCCCAAAGGGAACAGCGTTCAACCAGGCGTTTCTCCCTGCGGCTTCCGGTCACCGTCAAGTTCAGTGACGCCGGCGTAGAGAAGACGGCGCATACCCGCGACGTCAGCGCCCGCGGTATCTGTTTCTATCTGGATTCCAGCGTTACGGAAGGTTCGGAGATCGAGTTCACGCTTACGCTGCCTCCGGAAATCACGCTCACGGAAAGCATCCGCGTGCACTGCAAGGGCAAAGTGGTGCGCGTGGAAGCGCAGGAACCCGGCGGCCGGGTCGGCATCGCTGCGGTGATCGAGCGTTACGAATTTCTTGCCGAACCGTAAGCTCCGCGTTTCGGAATCCGCCCATCCTGCGCCGGCATTCGGATCTCGCAACTGACAACTGACTGCCACGCGCGAATCATTCGATCATCATCATCAACTTTCACTTCTCCTCCAGCCCGATTACCATAGCTACAATGCTTTGCCGACACCGCCTCGCGATCATCTGCGCCGTCGCGATTGCCATCGCCGGTCCCTGCGCTGCGCAGGAGGCGACCCCGATCGGCGAGATCTTCGCTTCCGATGCCAGCGTCAAGGGCGCCGTGCAACTGGCCGGCGCGGGCATGCAGGTGATGAGCGGGTCCTCGGTGGGAGCGGGTCAGGCGCCGGCGCTGCTCCGCCTGACGCGCGGCGGCGAGGTGCGTGTCTGCCCGCGCACCAGTCTCTCCATCAGCGGTTCACAGAACGGCCTGATGTTGGGCATGAATAGCGGTGCTCTCGAAACGGACTATTCTCTTTCTTCAGCTCCCGCCGATGCCATTTTCACGCCCGACTTCCGCATCATGCTTGCCGGGCCGGGCAAGATTCACGTGGCGGTTGGCGCCGACGCGCGCGGCAACACCTGCATCCGCCCGCTGGCCAACAACGCCGCCACGGTGGTCGTCTCCGAATTGATGGGCGGCGGCACCTACGAGCTCAAGCCGGATGAGCAGGTGATCTTTGAGCGCGGCAAGGTGGCCAATGTTTACCACGTGGTCGGCGAATGCGGGTGTCCGGGTGCGCCGCCGGTGGTGCGGGCGGCTGCGGTCCCGGAGGCTCCCTCCATCCTCAGTCTGCGCAAGCCTCCTGTTCCGCCGTCGTTGGCCATTCCCCTGGACGCCCCGCATCCGCCACAGCCAGCGGCTTCCGCTCCTGGCGGCGCTGCGGCGCTGGTGGCGAACGACGTTCACGTCGAGGTGGACGCGCCTTTTGTTTTTAGCGCCAGCGACCCCGAGCCGCCGCCGCTGGCACAAGTTGTGCAATTGAGGTTCAGCTCGGCGGCGCCCTTGCCCATCAATCCGCAGCTGCCGCGACCGGCCGAATTGCATCCGATCCCGCCATCGCCGGCGCCGACAATAGTCGTCGAGGTGACTCGCAAGAAGAAGGGTTTCTTCGGCAAAGTACGGTCTTTCTTCGCCTCGGTATTCCACTAAGTTCAGTGAACCCCGCTTTGGCCGCGGCTTTTGCTTCCCGGCGACTGAAGACTGACGACTGTAGCCGACTTTCGCTGACTCCACCTTCGTGCCCGGCGTGCCGCCGGCCTAAACTTTTGTGAAACCTTTGCAGCCGATTCAGGTCTATACTGGCAGGCGAGAGAATGTCTGCATCTGCCGTAAACAAAACACCGCTTAAGGTTCCCGCGGACGTTGCGTCCCACGACTTCATGCCCGCGCTGTTTGGGCTGGAGTACTCGACCTACGGCACCAAACCGACGAACTTTCTCCTCTCGTTTCTCCTCCACATGGTCATGGCCTTGGTCCTGGTGATCTCGACTACGTACGTCGTCAGTCATCGCCAGGAAATCAAGGCGACCGTGACCGGTGTAGTCACCGACATCAGTCCCTACATCCTGCCGCCTTCGGCAAACAAGGCTGGCGGTGGTGGGGGCGGCGGCGACCGCGACAAGCTGGCGGCGACCAAGGGCGCACTGCCCAAGCTGTCGCGCGAGCAGTTCACTCCCCCGGCGGTGGTGATCCGCAACAACGACCCCAAGCTTCCCATGGAACCTACGGTCGTGGTTCCGCCGGACATCAAGCTGCCGCAGACCGGCCAGTTGGGCGACCCGCTTTCCAACGTGCTCGGGCCGCCATCGAACGGCACCGGCAGCGGCGGCGGTATCGGCAGCGGCAGCGGCGGAGGCGTGGGTTCCGGACGCGGTCCGGGCGTCGGCCCCGGTTGGGGCGGCGGCATCGGCGGTGGTCCGTACCGCGTGGGCGGCGGCGTCAGCGCGCCGAAAGCGCTCTACGCGCCCGACCCGGAGTATTCCGAAGAGGCGCGCAAAGCCAAGTACCAGGGGACAGTGGTGCTGTGGGTGGTAGTGGGACCCGATGGCCGGCCGCGCGATATCAAAGTGCAGCGCACCCTCGGTATGGGCCTCGACGAGAAGGCCATGGAAGCTGTCCGCACATGGAAGTTTGAGCCGGCCCGTTTGAACGGGAATCCGGTGGCGGTGCAGATCAACGTGGAAGTGAATTTCCGCTTGTACTGACGGCGAGCAGATCTACAGGAACGAAGCGCGGGTTTTGGCCCGCGCTTTCTTTTCGCTGGGTTCACGGTTTTCGGTTTTCGGTTCTCGGTTTTTGCGGGAGCGCCTTTGCCGAGAACCGATGACCGACAACCGAGAACCGCAAACCAAAAACTACCTTTTCACCGCCTTGGCAAACGGCGCGACCTTCTCCCGGGCGGTTTCCTTAGCGGTGTTGGCCCAATCCTTGGCGCTGCTGGCCCAATCCGAGCCTTTCTCGATCACGTCGCCGGCCTGCTCCTGCCAATCTTCAATCACGTCCCTGGCATTCTCGTATTTGCGCCGAAGTTCGCGCCGAATCTGCTTGCCGGTTTTGGGAGCAAACAACAGCGCGACCAGTGCGCCTGCTCCCAGCCCGATAAACAGGAAGGTAACGGCAAGACCTACCGAGCTGCGGTCCGAAGGCTGATAGTCACCAGTACGTTCTTGGTCAGTCATGGGCACCCCTCCTTGAATTCTCAGCGCATCCGCAAGCGATGATTGTAGCTCGCCCGGCGCATTGCGCGCGGTCTTTCCTGGGTTCCGCATGGGACGAGCTGTTGAGTTAGAAATGGGCTTCGCGCCGGGCGTTGTCTGCGCCCGGAAATAGTCCTGTGGAATGGCGCCGGAATTTCCCACCTTCGCCACGCTAAGGTACAATCCAATGTTGGCCTTGCGAGGGCTGAGGTCCGCTGTGACCAGCCGGCGCTCCCGCCGCCGGATTCCGCCTTCCAATACGAGAGATTCGGAGGAAAACGTACCAGCATGGCGATTCCAGCCACCCAACTGCGTCCGGGCATGGTGATCAAGCACAACAACGACCTGCATGGCGTCTTCAGCGTCGAGCACCGCACCCCCGGCAACCTGCGCGCCTTCATCCAGGCCAAGCTGCGCAACCTGCGCACCGGCGCCATGTTTGAACACCGCTTCCGCTCCGGCGATGCCATCGAAAAAGTTACGGTGGATGAAGTCCAGATGGAATACCTGTACAACGATGGTGACGCCTATTACTTCATGAACACCGAGAACTACGAACAGACGCACCTCACCAAAGACATTCTCGGCGACGCGGTGGACTACCTGATCCCCAACCTGCAGATCCAGGTTGAATTCTTCGACGGCAAAGCCGTGGGTGTGGAGCTGCCGCAAACCGTGGAGTTGACCGTGGTCGAAACCGAGCCCGGCCTGAAGAGCGCCACCGCCACCAACGTGACCAAGGCGGCGAAAACCGAAACCGGCCTGGTGGTGCAGGTGCCGCCCTTCATCAACGAGGGCGAGAAAATCCGCGTGGACACCAGCGAAGGAGCGTATCTGTCACGGGCCTGAACGTTTTCGGTTGTCGGTTATCGGTTTTCGGTGCGCCGCAAAGCGTTGTCAACGCCTGGACTCGCCGCTAACCGACAACCGTGAACCGAAGACGTTCTTTGTGAGATACTCGCGCGTTTGACCATGGCATCCGAGGCGAAGCCGCAACTTCAAACACGCCGCTATGTCGTCCGCGGACGCGTGCAGGGCGTGGGTTTCCGCTGGTTCGTGGAACGCGAGGCGCACACGCTGGGCATTTACGGCTGGGTGCGCAACACCTTCGACGGCAACGTCGAGGTGCTGGCCAGCGGAACGCGCGAGCAGCTTTCCAACCTCTGCCGCCGGCTGCAGCAGGGCCCGCGGTCCGCGCGCGTAGACGAGGTCGAGGAATCCGAGGCCCAGCCGGTGGAAGGGCTGCATACATTCCGCATCGAAGGAGCCTGGTGACCATGCCGCAAGCGGAGTCGTCGCTGTCGAATTGCGATTTCCTGAAGCAGTTGATTCGCGAGGTCCCCGATTTTCCCAAACCCGGAGTCCTGTTCTATGACATCACCACGCTGCTGAAAGACAAGGTCGGCTTTGCCAAGCTGGTGGACAGCCTCGGCCAGCGCTACATCGGGCGGCGCGTCGACCTGGTGCTGGGCATCGAGGCGCGCGGCTTCATCTTCGGCCCGGCGCTCGCCTATCGCCTGAATGCCGGCTTTGTTCCCGTGCGCAAGCCGAAAAAGCTTCCCGCCGAAACCGCCAAATGGACCTACGACCTCGAGTACGGCAGCGACACCCTGGAAGTGCACAAGGACGCCATTCAGCCCGGGCAGAGCGTGATCATTGTGGACGACCTGCTGGCCACTGGCGGCACTGCCAGGGCCACTACCAAGCTGGTCGAATCTCTCGGCGGCAAGGTCGCCAGTCTCTGCTTCATCGTCGAGCTGGACTTCCTCAAGGGGCGCGACAAGCTGGCGGGATACGAAGTGGTCTCGATGTTGCATTACGACAAATAGGATTTCGGTTTACGGTTATCGGTTTTCGGTCCCGAGGCGGTTCGCAAAGCTCGGTAGAGAGTACCGAGTACCGAGTACCGAGAACCGCGAACCGAGAACCGCGAACCGCGAACCGCGAACCGAAAACCGAGAACCTGTTTACAACCCCATTCCTCCTGAATATAGTAGCGGCACCCTCCGGGGACAGGTGAGCGTGGAATCAGCGACTGCAACCGCAATTCAATACCAGAAGACCATCAAGCAGCTTTCGGCGCTGTTTGAAGCCACGCGCCTGCTGAATTCCACGCTCGATCTGGCCGAATTGCTGGAGCTGATCCTGAAAATCGCGCGCGCCGAGGTGAACGCCGACCGCGGCACCGTCTTCCTGGTGGACAAGGAGCGCCAGCAGATCTGGTCCATCGTGGCCATGGGCCTGGAGAAGCAGGAGATTCGCCTGCCCTTCGGCACGGGCGTGGCCGGCACGGTGGCGGCCTCGGGCGATCCCATCAACGTCGAGGACGCGTACCAGCTCTCCTGCTTCGATCCCAGCACCGACCAAAAGACCGGGTATCGCACCAAGTCGCTGCTGTGTTTGCCGATCCGCCACAAGGGCGGCGGGATTGTCGGAGTCATCCAGCTTCTGAACCAGACGACGGTGGGCAGGTTCACCGCCGAAGACCAGGATTTTCTGGAGAAACTCTCCGGCCACATGGCGATGGCGCTGGAAAACGCCCGCCTGCACCGCGCTGCGCTGGAAAAGGAGCGCATGGAGCGCGAACTGGAAATGGCGCGCGGCATCCAGCGCAGTTTGCTGCCGGACGCGCCGCCGGTGATCCCCGGCTACGAGCTGGCGGTTTCCAATACGCCGTGTTTTGAAGTCGGCGGCGACTATTACGACTTCCTCAGCCTCGGGCCGCAGACGCTGCTGCTGGTGATCGCGGACGTGGAAGGGAAGGGCGTCTCGTCGGCGCTGGTGATGTCGAACCTCCAGGCCACCCTGCGCGCGCTGGTCACGCACCTGCACTCGCTGGAAGTGCTGGCCCTGTCGCTGAACGAGATGATCTGCAACGACACCAAGTCCAAGAAGTTCCTCAGCATCTTCCTCGGGCTGCTCGATACGCGCCGCAACGGCCTGCACTACATCAACGCCGGGCACGTGCCGCCGGTGATCGTGAACGGCGAGACCGGCGAGTACAGCCTGCTGCATGCGGGAGGCACGGTGGTCGGACTTTTCCCCGACTCGGAGTACGCGCGCGGCTCGGCCAAGCTGAAGCCGGGCGACATCCTCGTTCTGTGTACCGACGGCATCACCGAACCCTGCAACCTGGAGGAAGAGGAATTCGGCAGCGAGCGGCTTGCCGAGTGCGTGTCGCGCAACCGCCACAAGACGGCGGATCAGATCATTGCGGCGGTGCACGCAGAGGTGAACGCCTTCTCCTTCGGCGGCGTCCACACCGATGACAAGGTATTGATGCTGCTGAAGGTCACCGAAGGCGGGATCGACAGCGCGACCCTAAACACTCCCCCCGCCCACCCGAGGCACTCCCGCTAGGATTCGCTCACCAGCAGGGCTGCATCTTTCGCGAGATAGCCTTTGCGCCGGAACCAATCCTCCATCGCCATTTTCAGGCGGTCCAGCGGCACGCGCGCGCCGATTTCGATGACGCCATCGGCCGTCGGCAGCGTGTCGTCGAAGACCTGGTCGTTGGTGAAGTTGCGCATGGCGAAGCTGTCCAGCCACTTCAGTGGCGCGGGCTGGCGCCGGCCGTTGGATTCGTACTCGACGTGGACCTTGCGGGCAAACATGGTGGTCAGTGGCCAGTGGCCAGTGGTCAGTGGTCAGTGGTCAGTGTAAATGCCCCATCCTGTCTCGCCAAAATCGGGCGAGACAAGGGTGGGGCAACCGAGGAATAGATTCCCGCCACGAGCGCCTACCACGTGTAGTGCACTGCGTAGGTGATCGTGACCTCGCCATTGGCGGGGACGACGACCGGAAACTCGATCTGGCTCGAGTCCAGCTTGCGGTAATCGTGATTGCGGTTGACGATCTCCCAATTGTTGCAGCGGTAGAGGTGCTCGACCGCGCGCACCGACACCGCTTCCTTCTTGTGGTTACGCAGCTTGATCTCGAAGGACTCGTCAATCGTCCTCTTGGAGTTGTCCACCCGGTAGTCAATGCGGCGGCGCTCGCCCACCACGTCAAAAGCGTTGCCGGTGTAGAGGCGGATGGTCTCATCGCTGGGCGTGTGGTCAATCAGGTTCTCGCCCGTGAACTGGAGACGGCCGTCCTCATCGCGGCGGTAGAAGCGCATGCGCCCGCGAGGCAGCGCCATGCCTAGATGGTTCGCGCTCGAGTTCTTCAATTCCTGCATGACCCAGACCTTGGGGTTGGACTGCGTGCCGTAGCTGGGGTCGTTGCGGATGTTCTCGAACGACCAGCCGCGGTACTGGTTCCAATTGATGTTGGCGCCGTCGTAGACGTACAGCCGTTGGGAGTGAACGCCAGTGGCGCGCACGAATTCCACCTGCTTGGTTTCGTGATCGCGCAGGGTGACCGCGCGCTCCAGGGTGTAGAGGTGATATTCGTCGAAGGAGCGCTCGGTGACGGCGGGCTGCATGACTTCGTCGGCCATTTTCGCCATCGACCTGGGCGCGCTCATGGCCATCATCCCCGGCGCGATCTTGTTGACGTCGCCGGCCATCAGGCGGACGCGCGCGTGCTCGAACGTCTTGCCGCTGGTGTTATCCAGCGTGACCCAGCCCATCACGTCGAGAACGTCGCCCGACTCCGGCGCGACCACGTTGTAGTCGGCCTCCCAGCGCATGCCGCCGGAGACGTAGGACAGTTCGGCGTCGAGCTTGCCGGGCTTGTCGGTGGCGAGCAGCCAGTTGAGCGTCGGTTTGAGCACGGTGTCGCTGCCGAGCGCGGGAAACAGCGGCTGGCCCGGCAATCCAAATTGCAGGTGGCCGTCCACCTCGATGATGGGCTGCGTCCCGCCCTGCGCGTACTGATTGGCGTAAGCGTTGCGATAGTCGTAGATGCGCGGCACGTATCCGCTGCGGATGATCTTGCCGGGAACGATCTTGTCGTCTTTGACGCGGAACTGGATCGTCTTGCCTTCGTACATGGAGAGCAGCAGTTCCTGCGAAACCGGGTCGTTGCGAAAGTTTTGCTCCAGCACCTGGAGCTGGCGGCGGCCGAGCGGGTCGCGCAGCATCACCGAATCAGGTTCGAGGAAGCTGGTGGTCTCGGTGAAATGGATCTCGTTGACGCCAGGATGCAGTTCCAGGTGGAGCGGCTGGCGGATGACCGCGAAGTTCTGGTTGTAGATGGTGAGCGCGGGTCCGGAGGCGCCTTCGTCGGCGGGTTGGGCGGGAATGGCGGTAACCATCGCCGCTCCCAGGAAGCACATCGTCAGCAGAACGGTTACGGTGATCGCGAGTTTGCGTTTCATGCGGGTTGCTCTCCTTGGCTTTCGAGGAGAGAACGCGATGGTTGGCGCAGCTTGCAGGTGGAGAGTGATTACATTGGTAACCGCGAGAAGACCCACATCTGCCAAAACCAAGCAGATGTGAGCCACCGTCGACGAACAAATAAAAGAGGGCAGCTCGCGCTGCCCTCTTGCAACCTGAAACTGAAACTGAAACTGAAACTGAAACTATCCCTTCGCTTTCTTCAACCGCTCTTCCAGCTTGTCGACTTCCTCTTTCATGCCCTGCGGCAAATGGGAGCCGAACTTTGCGAAGTGTTCTCGGATGAGTGGCACTTCCGCCAGCCAGCCGTCCACGTCCACGCTCAGCAGCTTGGCGAGGTTGTCGGCCGGAATGTCGAGGCCGCGCGTGTCAATGTCATTCGGCGACGGCATGCGGCCGATCGGCGTTTCTACCGCTTTGCCGGTTCCGGCGCAGCGCTCGAAAGCCCACCGTAGGACGCGGCTGTTCTCGCCGTAGCCGGGCCACAGGAACTTGCCGTTTTCGTCCTGGCGGAACCAGTTGACGTAGAAAATCTTCGGCAGCTTCGCGCCCGCCTTCTTGCCGATACTGAGGTAGTGGCCGAAGTAGTCGCCCATGTTGTATCCGCAGAAGGGCAGCATGGCCATGGGATCGCGGCGGAGGACGCCGACCTTGCCGGTGGTCGCGGCGGTGGTCTCGCTGCTGGCAGTGGCGCCGAGGAAGGTGCCGTGCTGCCAGTCCAATGATTCGACAACCAGCGGCACGATGCTGGAGCGGCGCCCGCCGAACAGGATGGCATCAATCGGCACGCCCTTGGGATCTTCCCATTCGGGAGCGATCACCGGGCACTGCCTGGCCGGCGCGGTGAAGCGCGCATTGGGATGCGCCGCCTTGCGGCCGGATTCCGGAGTCCACGGACGCCGCAGCCAGTCGGTCAGCTCGGCGGGTTTTTGATCGGTCATGCCTTCCCACCAGACGTCCAGGTCGGGCGTCAGGGCGACATTGGTGAAAATGGAGTTCTTGGTGACCGAGAGCATGGCGTTGGCATTCGACTTCATGCTGGTACCCGGCGCCACGCCGAAGAAACCGGCTTCGGGGTTGATGGCGTAGAGGCGGCCGTCGGCGCCGAACTTCATCCACGCAATGTCGTCGCCGATGGTTTGCACCTTCCAGCCGGGAATGGTGGGGATGAGCATGGCGAGGTTGGTCTTGCCACAGGCGGAGGGGAAGGCGCCGGTGACGTACTTCACCTGACCCTCGGGATTGGTGAGCTTGAGGATGAGCATGTGCTCGGCCATCCAGCCCTCATCGCGGGCTTGCACGGAGGCGATGCGGAGCGCATGGCACTTCTTGCCGAGCAGGGCGTTGCCGCCGTAGCCGGAGCCGAAGGACCAGATTTCGCGGGTGTCGGGGAAGTGGCAGATGTACTTGTGTTCGCCGTTGCACGGCCAGGGAGAATCCTGATCGTTGGGGCCGAGCGGTGCGCCGACGGAGTGCAGGCCCTTGACGAATTCGCCGTCGGCGCCGAGCACTTCCATGACGCGGGTGCCGACGCGCGCCATGATGTGCATGTTGGCGACGACGTAGGGCGAATCGGTGATCTCGACGCCGACTTTGGCGATGGGCGAGCCGATGGGGCCCATGCTGTAGGGAATGACGTACATGGTGCGGCCGGTCATGCAGCCCTTGTAAAGCTGGGTGAGCCGCTCCCTCATTTTCGCCGGATCTTCCCAATTGTTGGTGGGGCCGGCTTCGTCCTTGGTTTTGGCGCAGATGAAGGTACGGTCTTCCACGCGGGCGACGTCGGCGGGGTTGGAGCGCACGAAGATGCTGTTCGGGCGCTTCTGTGGATTCATGGCGATGGCGGTGCCGCCGGTGATCATGAGGCGCAGCATCGCCTGGTATTCCTCGGGCGAGCCGTCACAGAGGTGCACCTTGTCGGGCTTGCACAACTGCGCGACATCCTCGACCCAGGCGGCCAGCTTGCGATTCCTGATCTCGCCGCCGGTAACGTCAACTGCTTCCATCGTAGGACTGGACATAATGGCGTCTCCTTCGACCCGCGAATCAAGTATTGTGCACCAACCGCGGGACGACTTCAAAAGAATTGCGCCGTGCAGCAGATCAACACGCCCCGGCACGACGGGTAAAAGTACGATTGTGAGGAAGGGACGGCGGTACCGATGTGCCCGCGGTCACTCTGAACTGTGATGCCGTACCATTTTCGGCGGATGACTAGCGCTGGAGAGCAGCGCGTTCGGCCTCGAGAACGGCGTCAACGTGGCGCAAAGTCTCGGCGACGCTCAGGGTGTGCATTTCGCGGCCGCCGTTTTCGCCCGCCTCAACCGCCCATTTCAGGTAATAACCGGCGGCCTCGACGGCGAGAGGGTCGGTGAGAATCTTGCCGGTGCGCTGGTGGTACTCCACCCAGGCGGGATGCGGCAGCGCGATCCATACGGGATGGCCGTCCACCAGAAACTTGATATCCACGGCATCGGCGTGGCGCGTGGCGATGGCCACGATCAGCGCCTGGTACATGCAGTGGATTTCCTTTCCCGACCAGCGTTCGACACAGCGGAAATCGGAGTACATGGCGAATGAGAAACTATAAATGAGGCGGGCGGCGGCAGGAAAGCCGATTTAGTAATTGGGTAATTTGGTAAGTTGGTAATTTAAGTGGTGAGTGGGATGGCGACGCGGACAAAGTCACAGAAGCGGATTGATGACCTGAGCATACTCAGGTCGGACACATTGGCGGGTATTCCCTGGCTCCTGCACGGGTTCAGCACGCGGTGCGGCGGCGTGTCGGAAGCCTACGGCGGGCAGGCGCTGAATCTGGGCATCACGCCCCAGGACAGTCGCGCAGCCGTCGAACGCAATCGCGACTTGTTTCTTCAAGCCATCGGAGCGAGCGATGACGGCGCGAGTGTGGCCCGGGCCTCCAGCCCGGGTACGCGGGTCGAAGACCCGCGCCACACACTTTGGCCGATGATTCGAATGCGGCAGGTCCACTCCAGCGTGATTCACCGAGTCGATGAGCTTCCGGCGCAGCCCCTGCAAGGTGATGGGCTGGTCACCAACCGGCCGGGGATCGTGCTGGCGGTGCGGGTTGCCGATTGTCTTCCGGTGCTGATGGCCGATCCCGTGCGGCGCGCGGTGGGCGCGTTTCATGCCGGCTGGCGCGGCACGCTGGCGCGGGTTGTCGAGAAGGGAGTGGGCGAATTCCGGCGCCAATTCGGCAGCGATCCCGCGGACATGAAGGCGGCGATTGGTCCGGGAATTCACCGCTGCTGCTATGAGGTTAGCGAAGAGCTGCGGGACAAGTTTGAGTCGCAGTTTGAGTATGTCCGCGATCTATTCGAAGAGGTCTTTTCGTCCGACCCGGTGCGGCGGAAGTATCCGCTGCTGTTCATGAACATGCGTGCGCCGGGCCACGGGGAACCACCGCGAACCCCTCACCTGGACCTGGTCGAGGCGAACCGGCGCCAGTTGCTGGCAGCCGGAGTGCGCCAGGAGAACATCTGGACTTCGGATTTGTGCACGTCCTGCCGGACGGACTTGCTGTTCTCCCACCGCAGGGAAAAGGGAGTGACGGGCAGGATGGTGGGGGCGATAGCAATTAAGAAGTCAGAATGAAGAATGACACGGACGCACGCGGCGTTTACCGTTCTTAGGTTTTTCTCTTACTTCTGACTTCTTACTTCTTAATTTTCCTAGCTCGCGCTAGGCGGGGTGATCACCGCGCCGCCGCCGCTATGACCGGTGTTCACCAGGTCCTTGAGTTCCTTGCTGGGCTTGAAGAAGGGGATCTTCTTGGCCGGAACCTCAACCCGGTCGCCGGTCTTGGGATTGCGTCCGACGCGCGGCTTGCGCTGGCGGGTGCGGAAGCTGCCGAAGCCGCGGATCTCGATCTTGTCGCCGGTGCGGAGCGAGCGCACGATGCTGTCGAAGATGGTCTCGACGATGATCTCGCTGTCCTTGCGCGTCAGTTCCGCCAGCCGCGTCACTTCATCGATGAGGTCGGCTTTGGTCATAATGATCTCTCTCCCTGTGGGTTAGGAACGCATAACATCTCAGATCGTACGCGGTTTGCGCAAGTCGAGGCCGTCTCTAGGTTGGACCCGTCTTGAATGTACCGGATTCGTGGTACTCACTTCCAGAGAAAATAGAAGCCGGGATTCTTTTGCAGGAGCTTGGCGCGGTCGGGCAGCCAGGCGGAGGCGTCTCCGAAAACCAGGTCGAGGAGGCTGTGGCGGTCCTTGGCCGGGCGAACCAGCGAGGGCTCGCCCTTGATGCCCACCGCGTTGGCCGTGTCCTTCACCGCCGCTTCGAAGTCGCCGATCTGGTCAATCAACTTGAGCGTCATGGCCTGCTGGCCGGTCCAGACGCGGCCATCGGCGAGCGGCACGATGTCCTCGACTTTCAGGCCGCGTCCGCTGGCGATGGCGGCGACGAACTGGTCCTTCATATTGTTGACCATACCCTGCAGGTAGGCTCGTTCGGCCGGGGTCAGCTCACGCATGGGATCACCGGTATCCTTGAACTCGCCCGACTTGATGACCTCTTCCTTGAGCTTGGCCCAGCGCACCAGGTCGCCGTAGTTGTACCAATCCATGATGGCGCCGATGGAGCCGACCACGCTGGCATCGTTGGCGAAAATCTTGTTGGTTCCGGAAGCCACGTAATAGCCGCCGCTGGCGCCCACGATGGCAATGTCGGCGACAATCCGCTTCTTTTTCTCGTCGCGGATGCGCCGCACCTCCTTGTAGATCTCTTCCGAAGCGGCGGCGCTTCCACCGGGGGTGTTGAGGTGGACGATGATGGCCTTGATGGAGCTGTCATCGCCGAATTTCTTCAGGTCGCGCACCGTGGGCTGCGGGTCGAGGATGACGCCCTCGATCTCCACCACCGCGATTTTGTCCCCGCTGCCGGTGACGACGTATTGCGTGCCCGGCTGGCCGCGGAGGGTCAGGTACACCAGCGTGTACACCGCCAGCACGAAGATGAAAAAAGCTCCACCCCCGATCAGCACCCACAGTCCCGTTCGCGATCGGCCACCGTTCGCCATAGAAGGCGCTAGTTTAACATCCCGGGGAGGCCATCGGACGCGGGGGCGCGCGGCGGCGCAGCAGGCGTGGGGCGCCGCGCAATTTCCATGTCCGGAGGCTCGGGCCCGCAGGCTCCGCGAAGGCAGTGTTGGATGCTGTAGTACCCGGCCTCGGCGCCGCGGGTGGCATTGGCCAATCCGGCGGCTTGCACCGCTTCAATTTCGGAGAAGAACGAAGCGCCGTACTTTATCGTCGGCTTCCCGGTGCGAGGGAAGTACTTCAGGTGAAAATGTCTCAAAGGTTCCCTCCTGCCAGCGGAGATTTCGGCGCACGGCCGGTGTCAAGAGCCGAGGAGCACAGTGCGCGATCGCGGTTGCAGATAGTCACGCTGACACCCGTGCTAACCAGGCATGGTCGGGTGCGGTGATCTCGCTTTCCACCACGATTCCACGCCGAGGTTCTGACATGAAGTCACCTCAGGTTCCCGTTGGCTGCTGACCTGTCGTTATTATTCAATGTCTGGCTGCCTGTGAATCCTGCATCTTCATGTTGGATACAAGCTGAATCCTCAACCGGAACAGCAACCCCAATTGGCACTGAATGTCTGGCTGCCTGCGAATGCTGCATGTTCATGTTGGATAGAATCTGAATCCTCAATCGGAACAGCGACCCTATTTGGCACTGAAAGGCGCGATGCGGTTCAGGGCACGATGACGCGGAGCGCGCGCGGGCATACGCGGACTTCCGCCGGGGTGCAGCCGATGAACTCGCCGTCGGCGAAGATGTCGAGCGGGCGCTCGCTCTCGATTCTCAGCGCCGAGCACTGCGCGTACTCGACTTCGGGGAGCGACAGGTGCGCGCCGGAAAAGACGGTGGGAAAAAGACGGAGGAGCCGCAGCTTGGAGGTGCGGCGGACGAAACAGACGTCGAGTTTGCCGTCGTCGAGGCGCGCGCGCGGGGCGATGCGCATGCCGTGGCCGTACGAGGGCGCGTTGGCGAAGGCGACCAGCGTTGCCGGTTGGTGAAAGCGGCTCCGGCTGTCGGAATCGAACAGTTCAAGCGTGACCTCCGGGGCTTCGAAAGCCAACAGCGCGGCGGGAAGCGACAAGACGTAACCGCCATGGCCGCGCAGCCACGAGGGCAGGCGGTTGGCGCGGCGATTGACCTCCGAATCCAGGCCCGCACCGGCAACGCAGCAATAGAGCGAGTTCTGAGTTTCGAGTTGCGAGTTGCGGGCGCCGGCGCCGAGTGTGATTTGCGCGACGTCGATAGAACGCACGTTGTCCGCTGCGGAACAGAACCGTCGCCATGCCGCGTGTGCCTGGCGAACGGTTCCCAGGCCCAGAGCGCGCGCGAAATCGTTGCCACTGCCGGCAGGAACGCAGAGCACCGGCACTTGCGAAGCCACCGCCCCCGCCAATTGCCGGTGAACGCTGCCATCGCCGCCGAAGATCAGCACGGCGTCCAACGCTGCATCGGCATGCAGGTCGGAAATGGCGGCAATATCCACCCCAGGAGCTTGAAACCGGCGGAGTTCGCGCAGGGTGGCCTTCGGTCCGAGGATGGCGGCGGCGCGCATTAACGGTTGAACTATTGTGCGCCGGAGAGGTCATCGGCGGGTAGCAGGACGAAGTTGCAGCCGCCGGCGGGAACGCAGGAGAGGGTGCCGCGGCGGAGCAGGCGGGTGGGCGTGGTGTCGGGGAATGTGAATTCAACTTTGGCGCGGCGCAGGGCGTCGGCGAACGGCTTGAGGTTGTCGCTGCCGCTGATGAAACGCGTTTCTTCCACCTTCGCACCGGGGCCGAGCACGAGATAGAAATCGGCCTGGGCGGATTCCTGGAGCAGAGGGCCGAGCCCGACGGTGCGCAAGGCTTCGAGATCGCGGCGGGCCTTGTCCACCAGGCCGTCAATCTTCAGGTCCAGCATCTTGCTTTGCACCGCGCCCTTATCGCCCGCGGTCTTGTTCGCGGCTTTCTTCACCGCCTTTTCCGCAGTCTGATCCGCCGCCGTGGACGCGCTGTCCGGTTTCCCAGCGAGCAGGGCGGCGAGCCGCGGGCGCGTCTCGGGCAGCGGCTTGTACGCGGCCAGAGCCTGGGCATAGGTCTGGATGGCTTTTTCTTTTTCCCCGCGCTTTTCATAGACCTGAGCGAGGTGGTCGCCGACCTCGCCGTGCTGGCCGAGCAGCCAGGCGGCGCGGATGAATTGCTCGGCTTGATCGAGCTGGCCGCGCTGGAAATGGACCCAGCCCAGGGTATCCCACTGCGCCGCCAGCGAGATGACGAGCGCCTGCTGCTCCAACTGCATGCTGTCGGCATTGAGATTCCGCAGGGCGGCGGCGGTGGAGGCGACGGCTGATTCGGCGTACTGCTGCGCCAGATCGAGGTGCACGCCCTTGAGGCTGAGCTGGTACGCGATGTTGTTCCAGGCGCCGGGCGCAGGGGCGATCTGCACGGCGCGATCGAACGAGGCGAGGGCCTTGGCGTCGTCGCCGAGGTCGAGTTGCGCCTGGCCCAGGCTGATGAACGCCTGCGCATCCTGCGGATTAATGGACGTCGCCTTTTCCAGTTCGGGGAGCGCCTCCCGGTCCTTGTGCTCCTCCAGGTACATGATGCCGAGGTTGCGGTGGGCGAATTTGTCGAGCGGGTTGACTTCAATCTGCTTGTGGAACGCCTCGGCGGCCTTGGCGTAGTCGCGCTTCTCCCACCAGGCGCGGCCGAGGTTGTTGTAGGCAAACTCGTCGAAGGGATTGATTTCGATCTGCTTCTGGAATGCGGCAATGGCGTCGGCGGTGCGGCGCTGCGCCAGGTAGGCGTTGCCCAGGTCGTTCCATGCGGATTTGTGCTTGGGCTCCAGTTCGACGACGCGCTGCAGCAGGTCGGCGGCGCCACGAAAGTTCTGCGCCTGCAGAGCGCTGAGTCCGGCCTCGTAGAGCTCTTCGGACTTGACGTTCTCGGGCGGCTTGGGCGTGCCCTGCTGAGTATTGTCGAGGGCAAGCTGCTGGGCCTCGTCGGCGACGACGGCGCGCCGGAAGGCGGCGTAATCGCGCAGGCGGGCGGCAGGAATTTCGCGCGCGCGCAGGTTGATGAAGCGCTCGGCGGTGAAGCTGTTGCCCTTCAGGTCGTACACCGCGTGGTACTCGGCATAATCGCGCTTCATCTCGAAGGGCAGCGGGGCGCGCGCGCTGAAGGTGGCGGGCAACTGGATTTTCAGGCGGACGGTGATGGAGCCAGGCGCGCCGATTTCGATGGGCTCAGCGGAGTTTTCGTCGGACTCGGAGAGATCCGGAAGGCGCAGCCGGGCCAGCGGAAGATCGAGTTGCGACTGGTGCTTGGACCAGTCGAGGAAGTTGGGCTGCGCGATATCGAACTCGAGGTGAAACGGGCCGCGGTTGTCGGTAGGATCGTCCACTTTGAGTTCGGTGACGTCGCCGCGCAGACCTTCGAGTTGCGCCACCACCTTGGCCAGATCTTTCCAGCGCGCGTTCGGCACCTGGCGAAAGCCGACGCGCAACGGCAGCTCGCTATCACCGCTGAAGGAGAGGCGCACATGGGCGGTGAGCTTGCCGAGATCGCTGACCTTGCCTTCGGTCTCGATGACTTGCGTATTCGGCACGGGCGAGTCGGCGGGGGCTTCCATGAGCTGGGCCGCCCCGCTGGGCGGGATGACCAGCGCTTTCTTCTTGCGCAGGTTGTAGGTGAGCAGGCGGAAGGGCGCTATCTCCGTGGTGGTATCCAGCCAGACCATTTCCTTGCCGATTGGCACCACGCTGATGACGTGGTCGAACTGCGAGGGCGAAGGCAGGTCAGGATCGATTTTGCGGCTGGAATTGATGAGCGCGGAGGAGGCGTGAATGCCCACCGAGTCGAGCAGCCCTTCCAGCAGCGTGTGCTTGTCTTTGCAGTCGCCGTACTGGTTGGCGAGGACTTCGGCAGCGGAGTGCGGCTGATAGCGGCCAACCCCGAACGACAGGCTGACGTAGCGGAAATTCTTGGCGACGTAATCGTAGATGGCTTGCAGCTTTTCCATCTCGGTGTTGCGGCCCTTCACCAGTTCCTCGGCGCGGGCGCGGACTTCGGGCGAGGGCGCGCGGCGGTCGCGTTCCAGTCCGGCGTACCAACGGCCCACGGCGTCCCAGGAGGCAAAGGTGGTCATCTGCACGTCCGGTTGCTCGGGCTGGGCGCGGCGGCGTTTCTTCTTGTCAACGTCGTCTTCGTCGCGCTGTTTGTGAGAAGAAGACCAGCGATAGATTCGGCGCTCGCCTTCGTCGCTGATCGTCGCGTCGTGGCCAAGGCTGGTCTTCAGCTTGACGGCGCGGTTGCGCGGGATACTGACCTCGAGCTGGTCATCGAGAATGACGCCGGCGTCGAGGAAGCGGTGCTCCATCCAGAATTCGTTGGGAGCCAGCGGCGTGTGGGTGATGGTGACGACCTGATATTCGAGAATTTCGCCCGGACGCAGGCCGGGAACGGTGACGTGCTTCTGGTGAAAATCAGTGTAGACAGGCGCTTCGCGAGCCACGGGCGGGTTGAGGTCCTGAATGGCCGAGGCCGGCGCCGTGACCACGACGCCGCCGGACTTGAGAACGCGGACATACGGGATCTGGACAGATTCATTGGCGGAGCTGTAGCCGAAGATGAGCTGTCCGAACACCTCGACGCCGGCTTCGGTCTGCACCCGGATGCGGGCGGTCATTTCTTTGCGCCCGGTGCCGTCGTTTTCGAAACGGTACACGGTGCGCTGGGACTCGACGACGTAGGCCTCCTGCGAGTAGTCGGCGGCCTTGTCTTCCATTTTTGCAGTGCTAGGCGCCGCGGGAAGCTGTTGGCTGAAAGCGGCTGACGCGAGGAGGAGAATTACGGCGAGGAGCTTCATGGGGATAGGTCAGTTGTATCGCAAATAGTGGCCAGTGGCCAGTGGCCGGTGCCCAGTGAACATCGGTGACACGACGCGTCCAGTCGAAGGCCTGCGGACTACGTCAGCGTCGCCCGTGCGTTGACCAGGTCGTCTTCCATGTCCACGCTGAGCTGGAAGTTGAGGCGCTTGCAGATGGCGCGCATCTCGCGGTTGACGCCGAGCATGGTGGAGGCGACGTACTTCAGCTTTTCGTCCCGGGCGATCTGCAATAGGCGGCTGACAATTTCGGTCCCGAGACCGCGGTGCTGGAACTCGTCGCGAACCAGGACGGCGATTTCGGCCCCTTCTGTGCCGTGCAGCTTGCTGAGGCGGCCGACGGCAAGGACTTCGCTGGAACCGTCGGGGTGCTTGAACTCGGTGACCAGCGCCATTTCGCGGTCGTAATCAATGAAGCAGATCCGCGTGAGGCGCTCGTGCGCGGTGCGCTGCGTGAGTTTCAGCGGCTGGAAGTAGCGCAGGTAAACGCTGCGGTCGGAGAGGCGGCCGTGAAAGTCGATCATCAGCGGCTCATCCTCGGGACGAATGGGCCGGATGGTGACCTGGATTCCGTCTTTCATTGTCCAATCGCTGACGTACTGCTGCGGATAGGGGCGGACGACGGGACGCGGGAGCTGGTCTTCGCGGGTGTCGGCGGGATGGAGGACGACGCGCGCGTCCAGGGCGAGGAGGCGGTCGCCGGAGGCAAGCAGCGGGTTAATGTCGATCTCCTTGATCCATGGCTGGTCGACGACCAGGCGGCTGAAATTCACCATCAGCGTTTCCAGCGCCGCCAGGTCCACCGGGGGCAGGCCGCGCACGCCCTGGAGCGCCTTGTAGATCCTGGTCTGCTCGAACATGCGGCGGGCGAGCGTGGTGTTGAGCGGCGGCAGCGCGAGAGCATTGTCCTGCTCGATTTCCACCAACTGGCCGCCGCGGCCGAACAGCAGCACCGGGCCGAACTGCGGATCAATGCTGCTGCCGAGGATCAGCTCGAAACCGTCGCGCGAGATCATGGGCTGCACGGTGACGCCCAGGAAATGCTGGCGGCCGGCCTTGGCGCCCACGGCGTTCTCGATGGTCTGAAAAGCGGCGCGAACGGCGGCAGCATCCTTGAGGTCGAGCTGAACCCCGCCGACATCGGTTTTGTGTGTCAGGGTAAGCGAGTGCAGCTTGACGACGACGGGATAGGTGATGGCGTCGGCGTGCGCGACGGCTTCGTCGGCGGTCGCGGCGACGCGCGTAGTAACCGTGGGAATGAAATACGCGGCCAGAATTTGCTTGGATTCGGCTTCGGAGAGCAGCGAGCGGCCGGCCTGGCGCGCGGATTGGATCAGCCGGTCGGCGGTGGCGCGGTCGGGCTCCTGCTCCGTCTGGCTGCGCAGGACGGGAGTTTCGTAGAGACCGCGCAGGTTGTAGCTCCACCGCCACATGTAGGTGAAAGCGCGGGTGGCAGTGTCGGGAAACTGGAAGGTCGGAATGCCGGCGCGGTTGAGGATTTCGTTGGCCGCGACGATCTCCGCGCCGCCCATGAAGCAAGCCAGGATCGGCTTTCCGGTCGAGGTGGCGTAGGGCTTCAGCAGTTCGGCAATTTTGGTCGGCTCGGCCAGGCCCTGGGGCGCGGTCAGGACAAGGATGCCGTCGGCGTTGGGATCGTTGAGCGCGATTTCCAGCGCCTTACCGTAGCGCTCGGGTCCGGCGTCACCGAGGATGTCAATGGGATTGCCGTGGCTCCAGTGCGGCGGCAGGATCTTGTCGAGTTGTTCGAGCGTGCTGGGGGAAAGCTCGGCGAGTTCGCCGCCCTGGGCCGCGAGACCGTCGGCGGCGAGCACGCCCGGGCCGCCGGCGTTGCTCAGGATGACAAGACGCGGGCCGCGTGGGCGCGGCTGCTTGGCCAGGACTTCCGACATGTAAAAGATGTCAGAGATAGAGTGGACGCGGAGCACGCCGCTGCGGCGAAAGGCGGCGTCCAGAACTTCGTCGCTGCCGACCATGGCGCCGGTATGGGAGGCGGCGGCCTTGGCGGCGGCTTCGGTACGGCCGGCTTTGATCACGATGATCGGCTTGTTGAGCGAGACCTCGCGCGCGGCGGAGAGAAATGTGCGCGCGTCGCCGATCGATTCCATGTAAATGAGGATGGACTGGGTGCCAGTGTCGTTGCCGAGGTAGTCAATCAGGTCGCCCCATCCGACGTCGAGCATGGAGCCGACCGAGACGAAGGCGCTGAAGCCGACCAATTCGCGCAGGCTCCAGTCGAGAATGGCGGTGCAGAGGGCGCCGCTCTGGCTGAGGAACGCAACACTGCCGGGGCGCGCGATCTGTTGCGAGAAGGTGGCATTCAACCCGGTAAGCGGGTTCATGACGCCGAGGCAATTGGGGCCGACGACGCGCAGGCGGGTGCCGCGGATGCGGTCGGCGATCTGGCGCTCGAGTTCGAGGCCATCTTCGCCGTGCTCCTTGAAGCCGGCGGAGATGACAACCGCGGTCTTCACGCCCGCCTGCACACATTCACCAATGATGCCGGGCACGGTGGCGGCCGGAGTGGCAATGACGGCCATGTCCACCGCTTCCGGAACGGCGGCGACGTTGGGGTAGGCCTTGATGCCGAGGACACTGGCGCGGTCCTTGCTGACGGGATACACGGTGCCGCCGAAGGGACTGCTGACAAGGGCCCAGAGGACGCGGCGTCCGATGGAGCCGGGACGCTCGGTGGCGCCAATCACGGCGACGGTCTTGGGATGGAAGAGCGCGTCGAGAGGATGGCCCTCGGTGTGAAGGACATCGTGCGCCTTGTCGGTGGTGGAAGTCTTCATAGCGGCTTGGGCCACGTGATCCATCGCGGCGGCATCTCCTGTTGGTGCGGCCCTAAGTGTAATCGTTTCCAGGGCGGCCAGGGAGCAAGCGTGGTCACAAACCTATGTGACGGGCGGTAGCGCGCTGCGGGGTTTTTTGTTGCGTGCCCGGTACCAAGCCGAAAGGTTTGCGCCCCCCGCCCTCGAAAAAGCATCCGATACGGAGGTTTTCCGGCGCCGAAAGCGCGGAAACAGGAGTAAGATCGTTGCATTCATGCGGGGTGCCTGAGCTTCATTCTTCCCGTTGCGGGCGCGGATTGATCGCAAGCAGTCATAGGGCCTCATAGCGAGGTTCCCCGAAATATCCGGGGAAGTTTCATGAAGTTGGAGGCCGGATGGAGCAGGTAACTTCACCCAACAACCCGCCGTCGGCGGCGCCCAAGGCGGAAAGCAATCGGAATTTCTGGATCTATACGGGATACGTAGCAACGGCACTGGGCCTGCTGGGAGTCTTGGCCTATCACTTCTCCGGGTATCTGCTGAAGTAGGCGGAGGCCTGACGTGGCCGGAACGCCGCATCGCGCCCGGCCCGAGCGCATTCTCGAGGTCCCGCGACACGCGTCGGCGGCAGTGTGCAATGCTAGAATGAAGCTTTCACCCCGGCTCTGAATCCCTCTTTACGGACGTCAATGCCTTGACCGACAACGGTCCTAACCGCACGCCTGTCACTTACGCCGATGCCGGGGTTGACCTGGAGCGCGCCGGCCGCGCCAAGCAGCGCATCAAGTACCTCGCCCATAAAACATTTACCAAGAGCGTGCTCAGCGAGATCGGCGGCTTCGGGGGACTGTTTGCCCTCGACAAGAAGAAGTACAAGGACCCGGTGCTGGTGGCGAGCGTGGACGGGGTCGGGACGAAGCTGAAGGTCGCGTTTGAGATGAACCTGCACCACACCATCGGCAGCGACCTGGTCAACCACTGCGTCAACGATATCGCCGTGCAGGGCGCCGCGCCGCTGTTCTTCATGGATTACTTCGCCACCGGCAGGCTGGACCCGGAGGTCGCGGAACGGGTGGTGGCCGGCATCGCCGACGCGTGCAAGCACAACGGCTGCGCCCTCATCGGCGGCGAAACCGCGGAGATGCCGGACTTCTACGAGCACGGCGAGTATGACCTGGCGGGGTTCATTGTCGGAGTCGTGGACAAAGAAAAGGTTCTGACCGGAAAGGACGTGCAGGTCGGTGATGTGCTGATCGGCCTGCCGTCCAACGGCCTGCATACCAACGGATACGCGCTGGCGCGCAAGCTGCTGTTCGAGATCGCACACTACTCGCCGGAAACCTATGTCAACGAGCTGAAGAACAAGGTCGGCAACGAGCTGATGCGGGTGCACAAGAGCTATTGGCCGTTGCTGAAGAAGCTGGTGGAGGGCGACGCCGTGTCGGCGATGGCGCACATCACCGGCGGCGGCATCACCGGAAACCTGCCGCGCGTGCTGCCCAAGGGAACGGCGGCGGTGGTCGAGATGGGCTCCTGGCCGGTGCAGACGATCTTCCAGCACCTGCAACAGCTCGGGAGCATCCCCCAGGACGAGATGATGCGCACTTTCAATATGGGCATCGGGATGATCCTGGTGGTTCCGCCCAAGAAGTTCAAGAAAGTGCAGACCGTCCTGGAACGCGCCGGCGAGAAGGGGTACACCATCGGACGAATCGTCAAGGGCGAGCGGAAAGTGCTGTACACCTAGGAGTTTTCACCACCGAGACACCGAGGACACCGAGTCCCACCGAGTTTCTCGTTTTCAAGATGAGGCTTTTTTCGGTGAACCTCGGTGCTTCGGTGGTAGATTTTTGACCCAAATCCCTACAAAATACCTCGCATGAAAAAGCTCGGCATTTTACTTTCCGGACGCGGGACTAATTTTGCCGCCATCGCGGAGTCGGTGAAGCAAGGCCGCATCCTGGCTGAAATTACGATTGTCATTTCCAACCGCGCGGAGGCGCCGGGCATCGAGCACGCGCGCCAGCTCGGCCTCGACGCGCGCGTCATCATCAGCAAGGGACGTGTGCGCGAGGAACACGACGCCGACGTGGTGGCCGCACTCAACGAAAAGCAGGTTGACCTCATCTGCATGGCTGGCTACATGCGGCTGTTGTCGCCGCTGTTCATCCGCGCGTTCCCCAACCGCATTCTGAATATTCATCCGTCGCTGCTGCCCTCGTTTCCCGGCCTGGACGCGCAGAAGCAGGCGATCGAGCACGGCGTGAAGGTTTCCGGCTGCACCGTGCATTTCGTGGACGAGGACCTCGACCACGGCGCGATCATTGTGCAGCGGGCGGTGCCGGTGCTCGATACGGACGACGATCACTCGCTGGCGGCGCGGATCCTGGTTCAGGAGCACCTCGCCTACACCGAGGCGATCAACATCGTGCTGCGCGGCAATTACGAGATCGCGGGCCGGCGCGTGGTGGAGAGGAAGGCGGTGGCGGCGCCAGTTCCGTAGTAGTTTGGCGGCATATGTCCGGCGCTCGCTCACTGCGAATGGATAATTTGAAACCAGCCGCGGAGGGGCGAATGTCCCCGGCTCGTCAAACCAGCCCCGAAGGGGCGAATGTCCCCGGCTCGTCAAACCAGCCCCGAAGGGGCGAATGACAATAGCCCGGCGCTTCAGCGCCGGGAACCGTGCAGCCACACACCGGAGTCCCGTAGGGACGGCTGAACTCATGTCGTTTTCGCGGCGGCGGTTCGCGTCACAAGCGCGACATCGTATTCTGTTCCCATGCTCAAAGTGAAGCTCTTGGTCCCCACGGCGAAGGCGCCCACCGTTGCCCACCCAGGCGAGGACTTGGGATACGACGTCTATGCGGCGGTAACGATCACGGTTTCCGGACGGAACCACGGCGTCGTCTCCACCGGGATTGCCATCGAGATCACCGACGATCACGGCCGGCCCATGGGGGCGCTGCTGCGCGACAAGTCGTCCATGGCTGCCAAGCGCATGGTGCTGACCGGCGGCGTGATTGATTCCGGCTACCGCGGCGAGATCAAGGTCCTGATGGAAAATCTGGGCGATGGGCCGGCCACGATTCACGCCGGCGACAAGATCGCCAACCTGATTCCTTATCCTGTGCTGACCGGAGAAGTGCGCGTCGTGGAAGAGCTGGCGGAGTCGAAGCGGAAGGCCGGCGGTTTCGGCTCCACGGGGCGCAAGTAGAAATTAACCACGGATCAACGCGGATAAGCGCGGATAAGAAAAAAGGAAAAATCAATCCGCGAAAATCCGCGTGAATCCGCGGTTAGTTTTCGTTGCTTTGGGTCGTTTGCGGTAATCTTGTTTGCTTATGCCTGCGTTCCGACCCGTTGACGAGCAGCTCGCCTACATCAAGAAGGGCGCGGCGGAGATCATCCGCGAAGACGAGCTGCGCGACAAGCTGAAGAAGTCTTACGAAACCGGCAAGCCGCTGCGGGTAAAGATCGGCCTCGATCCCACCGCGCCCGACCTTCACCTGGGCCACACGGTTGTGCTGCGCAAGCTGAAACACTTCCAGGATATGGGGCACACGGTCATCTTCCTGATCGGCGATTTCACCGGGATGATCGGCGATCCCACGGGCCGCTCGGTCACGCGTCCGCCGCTGTCGCGCGAGGAGATCAACCAGAACGCCGAGACCTACCTGGCGCAGGCGCACAAGATCCTGGATCCCAAGAAAATTGAAATTCGCTACAACAGCGAGTGGCTGGACAAGCTGGGGTCGGAGGGATGGATCCGGCTGGCGGCGAAATACACGGTGTCGCAGATGCTGGAGCGCGAGGACTTCCATAAGCGCTTCCAGGAAGAAAAGCCGATCGCGCTGCATGAACTGCTGTACCCGCTGGCGCAGGGATACGACTCGGTGGCGCTGGAGGCGGATGTGGAGTTGGGCGGCACCGACCAGAAATTCAATCTGCTGGTGGGACGCGAGCTGCAGCGCTCCCATGGACAGCCGTCGCAGGTGGTGTTGACCACGCCGCTGCTGGAGGGCCTCGACGGTGTGCAGAAGATGTCGAAGTCGTACGGCAATTACATCGGCATCACCGAGCCGCCCCTGGAAATGTATGGCAAGGTGATGTCCATCTCCGACGCGCTGATGTGGCGCTACTACGAGCTGCTGACCGACGTGAGCGCGCAGGAGATCGAGCGCCTGAAGTCCGATGCGGCTGCCGGGCGCGCGCACCCGATGCAGTTGAAGAAAGACCTGGCACGCAAGATCGTCGCCGATTTCCATTCCGCGGAAGCGGCTCGACGCGCGGAAGAGGATTGGGCGAAGCAGTTCCAGCGCGACGAGGCGCCGGAGGACATAGAGCACGTGAAGGTGTCGTACGCCGACGTCGCTGCCGGGGGGAATCATGCCGACGCGGTGAGGCTGGATAAGTTGCTGGCGCGCGCCGGGCTGGCAAGCTCGGTCAGTGATGGTCTGCGCAAGATCAAGCAGAACGCTGTGCGGGTGGATAACGAGGTCAGATCCGAGCCGATTTTGAAGGTCAAAGTTCCTGGCGAGATCACGGTGCGCGTGGGGCGGCTACTGAAGAAAGTCACCATCCAATAGCAGGGACGAAGCGCTCGAAATGACCACGCCACGTTTGGCGGCGGATTACAATCCCTCCATGAGCACCACACTCACCCCAGTCAAGACCTTTGGATTTCTCCTCGACGGACGCTGGATCTCCGAGGGAGAGCTCCGCGAAATCCGCGCTCCGTATGATGGCGAGGTGGTCGGCACCGTCGTGTACGGCACGCGCCAGCACGCCGAAGCGGCGATTGCGGCAGCCGTCAAGGCGTTCGAGACCACGCGCCGCCTCCCCGCTTACGAGCGCCAGCGCGTCCTGCGGTCCGTTGCCGACGGCCTCATCGCCCGGCGCATCGAATTCGCCGACGTCCTGGCGCGGGAAGCAGGGAAGCCGCTGAAGCAGGCACGCGCCGAGGTGGAGCGCGCGATTTCGACCTTCCAGATCGCGGCGGAAGAGAGCACGCGCATCACCGGCGAAGTCCTGCCGCTGGACACCGCGCCCCCCGCCACCGGACGCTGGGGGATGGTCAAGCGCTTTCCGCTGGGCGCGATCTCGGCCATTACGCCGTTCAATTTTCCGCTCAACCTGGTGGCGCACAAACTGGCGCCCGCCATCGCCTGCGGCTGCACCATGGTGCTGAAACCGCCGCCGCAGGATCCGCTCAGCGCGCTGATGCTCGCCGAACTGGTGCAGCAGGCAGGCTGGCCCGACGGCGCGCTCAACGTACTCGCGCTCAGCAACGAGGACGCCGCGCCGCTGGTCACCGACGAGCGCGTCAAGCTGCTGAGCTTCACCGGCAGCTCGGCCGTCGGCTGGGAACTGAGGAAGAAAGCGGGCAAGAAGCGCGTCGTGCTGGAACTGGGCGGCAATGCCGGCTGCATCGTGCACGGCGACGCCGACCTGAAGCAGGCGGCCGATCGTTGCGTCGCCGGCGGCTTCGGCTACGCCGGGCAGACCTGCATTTCCGTGCAGCGAATTTTTGTCGAGCGCAAGGCCATGGGGAAGTTCACCGAGCGCCTGGTCGAGGGCGCGGCGAAATTAAAGCTCGGCGATCCCCGCGACCCGAACACCGATGTCGGGCCGATGATTCGCGAAGCGGACGCGGTGCGCGCCGTCGCATGGATCGACGAGGCTGTGGCCGCGGGCGCGAAACTGCTGTGCGGCGGCCATCGCAACGGGCCATTCGTTACACCGACCGTGCTCACCGAAACCAAGCCCAACATGCGCGTGAACTGTCTCGAAGTGTTCGCGCCGGTGGTGACCGTCGAGCCGTACGACGATTTCAATGACGCGCTCCGCCGCGTCAACGATTCCCCTTGGGGACTGCAGGCCGGACTGTTTGCCCGCGATGCGCGCCTGATCTTCCGCGCCTTTGAAGAACTGCAGGTGGGCGGCGTGATCGCCGGCGACATACCCACCTGGCGCATGGACCAGATGCCGTACGGCGGAGTGAAAGACTCCGGCGCCGGCCGCGAGGGCTTGAAGTACGCGATCGAGGAGATGACAGAAAGAAAGCTGCTCGTGATGAACGTGCAGTAGCGCCTCTGATGCGCGCTAGGCGGCTTTGGTTCTGCCCTTCATCTTTCCGGACGCCCAGCGCTTCTTCATCAGTTCCGAGAGGCGCTTACGGCCGGCGGCCGACATGCGGCGGCGCCGGCGCTTGTGGGGCCCGGCGGATGCGGACCGCGCGACGCCATTCGAGTGAATCGCTTCGATGGCAGCGATCGCGCGGTCAATGCGGTTACGTTCAGCATGCAGTTGGGTGAGGATTTGTTTGGTGTCCATAATTTCGCTCGCTGGTGATCCTACCAGCCGGATACGATGCATGACAAGTAAGTCGGAAATTGGTTACTGGTCCGACCTGCCCCGCCTAGTTCTTTACCGCTTTGACAACAATTTTGGCTGAATCCCGCTCTCCGCGGCCCCCTTCAGGGACGCCGCTGCCCGGATCAGATTCGGTGCGTGGGGATGGCAGATGAAATTATTTTGGTGCGCGAGAGCGTCTTGGAACAT
This sequence comes from Terriglobia bacterium, assembly GCA_020072845.1. Lineage (NCBI taxonomy): Bacteria > Pseudomonadati > Acidobacteriota > Terriglobia > Terriglobia bacterium. Next base: position 180,474 of record JAIQGF010000004.1, on the reverse strand, counting down.
CTGGGTCAATACAACCGTACGATGCGCACGGCGCATCGGCGGTTAATCGGTAATCGAAGTACCCGGTCTTTTTTTCATTCGCAGTGTCGGTTTGAGTAGCGGCAATAGGGACAGCGGCTCTCCTAAAGGTGCACCAAGGGCGTTTGCGGGGCGGCAACATTGGCCACGCAACGCTTCTACTCCGGGCATGGGGCGATTGCGCGGCGGCGAAGGCTCGCGGATCGCTTTGTTGCAATCACACGATTTCGTGACGTGAGTCACGCTACATGGTGTCGTCAACCCGCGGCCCAGCAAGGCGAGGGACGGGCAATTAGATGCCCCAGGTATTCCACCGCAGCACCAACACCATTTCGTGGTTGTCGATCGCGCTCGCCGTGATTGGCGTGGCGGTGTTCTTCTTCGCCGCCGAACAGTTGCAGCGCTCGCCTTACGCGAGCTGGGCCGGCGTGGCGCGCACCCAGCCGGTGCCCTTCAGCCACCAGCATCACGTCGGCGGCCTGGGCATCGACTGCCGCTACTGCCACACCTCGGTGGAGGTCTCCAGCTTCGCCGGGATCCCGCCGACCAAGACCTGTATGAACTGCCACGCGCAGATCTGGACGAACGCGGAGATGCTGGCGCCGGTGCGCGAGAGCTTCCGCTCGGGGAAGTCGCTGGTGTGGGAGCGCGCTAACGAACTGCCCGACTTCGTGTACTTCGATCACAGCATTCACATCAACAAGGGCGTGGGCTGCGAATCCTGCCACGGGCGGGTGGACCGCATGCCGCTGATGGCGGCGGAGTATTCGCTGCAAATGGAGTGGTGCCTGAACTGCCACCGCGCGCCGGAAAAATTCCTGCGGCCGCGGGCGGAGGTTTTCAACATGCGTTACCAGCAGCCCAGCGAGCGCACGCCTATGGAGATGGATGGGAAGAGGTTCACAGACCAAATTTCACTGGGGACGCACCTGGTGAAGAAGTACCGGCTGCGCAGCGCGGCCGACATTACGAGTTGCAATACGTGTCATCGGTAGAGGCGTCGTTGGTCGATGGTCGTTGGTCGATGGCAAGAGCGAGTCGAGTACATGGTGGTTCGTAGCTAGTAACTGGGAACGAATCGAAAAGCGGATGGGAGAAGAAAGACAAGACGAGCTGGTACAGATTCAGGCCGCGGGCGAGAAGCGCCTCGGATTGGAAGAGGTGCGCGCCAAACTGGAGGCGGCGAAGGGTCCGCAATACTGGCGCTGCCTGGAAGAGCTGGCCGGCAGCAAGGGATTCGACGAGTTGCTGCAGCGCGAATTCCCGCGCCAGGCGAGCGAATGGGTTGGCGGCGACGGATCGCGCCGGAATTTCCTGAAGCTGATGAGCGCATCGCTGGCGCTGGCCGGGCTGAGCGGCTGCACCAAGCTGCCGGTGGAAAGCATTGTGCCCTACGTCCGCCAGCCGGAGGAGATCATTCCCGGACGCCCGCTGTTCTACGCCACAGCCATGGACCTCGGCGGGTACTCGCTGCCGCTGCTGGCGCGCAGCCACGAGGGACGTCCGACGAAGTTGGAAGGAAATCCCGAACATCCGGCGAGCCAAGGCGCCACCGATCTGTACGCCCAGGGCGCGCTGCTCGATCTGTACGATCCTGACCGGTCGCAGACCTGCACCTATGGCGGCGAGGTCCGGCCGTGGCCGGCGTTCGTGGGCGCAGTACAGGGCCCCATGGCGGCGCAGAAGGCGGCGGGCGGTGCGGGATTCCGCCTGCTGACGCAGGCCGTATCGTCACCGACGCTGCTGGCGCAGATCCGGACTCTGCAAAAGAATTTTCCGCAGATGAAGTGGCACCAGTGGGAGCCGGTGAACCGCGACGGCGCGCGCGGCGGTGCGCAGATGGCCTTCGGGCAGCCGGTGGAAACGCGCTACCTGCTGGAGAACGCCGACGTCGTGGTCTCCCTCGACGCCGACTTCCTGATGGCCGGCTTTCCCGGATTCACCATGCACACGCGCCAGTGGGCGAAGCGGCGCAACCCAGACAATCCGGCGGGCATGAACCGGACCTACGCCATTGAATGCACGCCCTCGGTTTCGGGATTCAAGGCGGACCACCGGCTGCCGGTGCGGGCTTCGGAGCTGGAGCCATACGCGCGGGCACTGGCTTCGCGCCTGGGCTTGAACGCAACAACTGCCCAGACGAACAGATTCGGCGAGTCTTTCGGACCCCAGGTTCATCCGGAGCACAACGGGTGGCTGGATGCGCTGGCGAAAGATCTGCAGAAGCACCGCGGGAAGGCGGTGATCATTCCGGGCGAATACCAGCCGCCGGTGGTGCACGCGCTGGCGCACGCCATGAATGAAGCGCTGGGCGCGCCGGGCTCGACCGTGATCTATACCGATGCGGTGGTGGAAGGCCCGGTGAGCCACGCCGAGTCGGTCAAGGAATTGGTCGGCGACATGAACGCCGGCAAGGTGCAGATGCTGCTGATCCTGGGCGGCAACCCTGTCTTCGATGCGCCGGCAGACCTGGACATCACCTCGGCCATGGGCAAGGTGCCGCTGCGCATCCATCACGGTATTTACCAGAACGAGACTTCGGTGTACGCGCACTGGCACGTCAACGCGGCGCACTTCCTGGAAGACTGGAGCGACACCCGCGCCATCAACGGGATGGTGAGCATCGTGCAGCCGCTGATCGCGCCGCTGTACGGCGGGCGGAGTGCGCACGAGGTGCTGGCGGTGTTCGACGGCCAGCCGGATATATCGGCATACGATCTAGTCCGCGGGTACTGGAAGTCGCAATACACGGGCGCTGACTTCGAAGGATTCTGGCGGCGCGCGGTGCACGACGGCTTCATGGAAGGCACGGAACTCAAGCCGAAAAACCTGAAGGTAACGCTGCGGAGTGTGCCCATGGAAAATCCCCACCCTGTCGCTCCAAACCAGGGAGCGACAAGGGTGGGCCACCCGGACGAGTTCGAGTTGATCTTCCGCCACGATCCCACCATCTACGACGGGCGATTCGCCAACAATGGATGGCTGCAGGAACTGGAAAAGCCGGTCACCAAGCTGACCTGGGACAACGTGGTGTACATCAGCCCGGCGGACGCGAAGAAGCTTGGGGTGAAGGAAGGTCAGGATACGACGGTGGTCAAGCTGAGCTTCCGCGGCAAAGAGGTGGAGGCGCCGCTGTGGCCGCAGCCCGGCCAACCGGACGGCTGTCTGACCGCATTCTTCGGTTACGGCCGCACGCGCGCCGGGCGTACCGGCAACGACCATGGATTCAACGCTTACAAGGTGCGGTGCTTGGATACGGCCAACTTCGGCAGCGGAGCCAAGATCAGCAAGACGGGGGCGACGTACAAGGTGGCGTCGCTGCAGGGGTATCAGGCGCTGGAGGGGCGCAACATCGTGCGCTCAGCGCCTCTGGAGACCTACAAGGAGAACCCGAATTTCGCGCACGAAAACAATGTTGCGCCGCCTCGCGCTGACACGCTGTACCCGGATTACCAGTACAACGAGTACGCCTGGGGAATGGAAATCGACCTGAATTCCTGCGTGGGATGCAACGCGTGCATCATCGCGTGCCAGGCCGAGAACAACATTCCCGTGGTTGGCAAGAACCAGACCCTCCGCGGGCGCAAGATGCACTGGCTGCGGGTGGACGGCTATTACGAGGGCGACCCGGCAAACCCGCGGATGTACTTCGAGCCGCTTCCGTGCATGCAGTGCGAGGATGCGCCGTGCGAAATCGTCTGCCCGGTCGGCGCGACGGTGCACAGCAGCGAGGGCCTGAACGACATGGTCTACAACCGCTGCGTCGGCACGCGCTACTGCCAGAATAACTGCCCGTGGAAGGTGCGGCGATTCAACTTCCTGCTGTTCCAGGACTGGAACACGCCGCAGACCAAGATGGTGCGCAATCCCGAGGTCACGGTGCGCAGCCGCGGCGTGATGGAAAAGTGCACGTATTGCGTGCAGCGGATCACCAAAGGCCGCATCGCGGCGGAAGAACAAGACCGGCGGGTACGCGATCAGGAGATCCTGACTGCATGCCAGCAGGTCTGCCCGGCTAACGCCATCATCTTCGGCGACATCAATGACCCCAACAGCTCAGTGCGCCGGTTGAAGGAGAATCCCCGCAACTATGGCGTGCTGGAGGAACTGAACACGCGGCCGCGGACGACGTATTTGGCCGCAGTGTTGAACCCCAATCCGGAGATGCCGGACCTAGCGAAGCAGCAGCAGCCGGAGCAGCACTTCTGATGGAAAGCAAAGATCCAACCGCGGCGATGGCGGTCCAGCCGCCGGTGCTGGAGCCGGGGCACACCTTCGCCACCATCACCGACAAGATCAGCGCCATCGTGCTGACCAAGCAGACGCCGCTGGGGTGGTTTCTGGGCGTGGGCCTGGCTGGGCTGCTTTCGGCAGTGCTGTTTTACGCCATCGGCTTCCTGATGTACCAGGGGGTTGGGATCTGGGGCATCAATCACCCCGTCGCCTGGGGACTGGCGATCGTCAACTTCGTGTGGTGGGTGGGAATCGGCCACGCGGGAACGCTGATCTCCGCCATCCTTCTGCTGTTGCGGCAGTCGTGGCGCAATTCCATCAACCGCTTCGCCGAGGCGATGACGATTTTTGCAGTGATGCAGGCGGGCCTGTTCCCGCTGCTCCACCTGGGACGCCCGTGGCTGTTTTACTGGCTGTTTCCGTATCCCAACACGATGACCACGTGGCCGCAGTTCCGCAGCCCGCTGGTCTGGGATGTGTTCGCGGTCTCCACCTATTTCACCATCTCACTGGTGTTCTGGTATATCGGCCTAGTTCCGGATTTGGCGACCCTGCGCGACCGGGCGCAGAACCGGGCGGCGCGCATGATCTATGCCATGCTGGCGCTGGGCTGGCGCGGATCGGCGCGGCATTGGCATCGCTACGAGACGGCATACCTGCTGCTGGCCGGACTGGCCACGCCGCTGGTGCTCTCGGTGCACACCGTGGTCAGCTTCGATTTCACCATCGCCATCGTGCCTGGGTGGTACAGCACTATCTTCCCACCGTACTTCGTTGCGGGCGCCATCTATTCCGGTTTCGCCATGGTGCTCATCCTGGCCATCCCGATCCGCGCCGTCTACAACCTGCAAGACATGATTACCGACCGGCACTTGGACAACTGCGCCAAGATCATGCTGGCCACCGGCCTGATCGTGGCCTACGGCTACGTCATGGAAACGTTCATGGCCTGGTACGGCGGGAACTTCTATGACAAGCACCTGATGTGGAACCGCATGCACGGTCCGTACCGAGCAGCGTACTGGGCGCTGATCGCGATCAACGTCGGCTTTGTGAACGTGCTGTGGACCAAGAAGGTGAGGTTTACGCCGAAGCTGCTGTGGTTGGTGTCGCTGGTCGTGCTGGTGGCGATGTGGCTGGAGCGGTTCGTGATCGTGATCGTCAGCCTGACGCAGGACTACCTCCCGTCGTCGTGGGGCATCTACGTGCCCACGCGGTGGGACTGGGCGACCTTCATCGGGACGATCGGGTTCTTCTCGCTCTGCTTCCTGCTGTTCATCCGCGTGATGCCGATGATTTCCATCGCGGAAATGAAGACGCTGCTGCCCCGGTCCGAGGCGAAGGCGCCGCTGGAGTCGGAATCATGAGAACGCCGATCTATGGGTTAGTGGCGGAGTTCGATACGCCGGCGGAGATCGTGGCGGCGGCGCGCAAGGCGCACCAGCAAGGCTACCGCAAGATGGACGCCTACAGCCCGTTCCCGGTGGAGGGGCTGAGCGAGGCCGTCGGCTTTCATCACGACAACGTGGCGCTGATCTGCCTGGTCGGCGGAATTCTCGGGCTGGCGACGGCCTATGCCATGCAGTACTGGATAAACGTGATCGCTTATCCGGTGAACGTCGGAGGCCGGCCGCTGCACTCCTGGCCGGCGTTCATCGTCGTGTGCTTCGAGATGACCATCCTGTTCGGCGGGCTGGCAGCGGCTTTCGGCATGCTGGCCATGAATGGCCTGCCCATGCCGTATCACCCGCTCTTCAACGTGCCCAGTTTCAGCTTGGCCTCACGCGACAAGTTCTTCCTTTGCATCGAGGCGGTGGACCCGAAATTCGATCGTGAAGCGACCTATACGTTCCTGGCGAGCTTGGAACCGCGGACCATCACGGAGGTGCCGCATTAACGCCGCTGCCGAGTTCCGAAATTGGCTTTATGCAGGCTCTGCCGCCGAAATGGTGAATTGCGTTCTCGGTTTTCGGTTATCGGTGGTCGGTGATCGGCTATCGGCGGTGATAGACCGACAACCGACAACCGACAACCGACAACCCGGTCGCTCCGCCACCAGACGCATGCGGTTTGCCGGCATGGGTGCTGCCGTGATCGCCTGCCTCACAATTGTGGCGTGCCGCAATGACATGCATGTCCAGCCCAAGATCCTGCCCTTGAGCCACAGCGATTTCTTCGACGACGGGCGCGGGTCGCGGACGCCGCCTGCGGGCACGATTGCGCGCGGGCAGTTGCGCGACGACACCTATCTTTACACCGGCATGATGAACGGGAAGCCGGGCGACGCGATGCCGTTTGCTGCGACGCGGGAAGTGCTGGAACGCGGGCGGGAGCGTTTCGACATCTACTGCGCGCCCTGCCATTCGCGGCTGGGCGACGGCAATGGAATGATCGTGCAGCGCGGCTTCCGGCGTCCGCCGTCGTTCCACGAGCCGCGGCTGCGGCAGGCGCCGCTGGGACATTTTTATGACGTCATGAGCAACGGGTTCGGCGCCATGCCGGATTATGCCGCGCAGGTCAACGCCCAGGACCGCTGGGCGATTGCGGCCTACATACGGGCGCTGCAGCTCAGCCAGAACGCGCCGGCGAACGCAGCGCCCGGCGCAGCGGAGAGGAAGAAGTGAGCAGCAACGCGCCCATCGAGAATCGGGACTTCACGGCGCCTGCGATCGTGCCGGCATTGCAGCGGCGCGCGCTCCTGGTCGGGGTCGTGTTCGCCATCGCGGCCGTGATTGGGTTCATCGTCGAGCCGCAACAGGCCATGCACTCGTACCTGCTGGCGTTCATGTTCTGCCTCGGGCCGACGCTGGGGGCGATGGCGTTGCTGATGGTATGGCACTTGACGGGCGGCGATTGGGGCGTGGGGGTGCGGCGCATCTGGGAAGCAGCGGTGGGCACCTTGCCGATGCTGGCGGCGGCGTTCGTCCCCATCGTCCTCGGCGCCTACCGGCACATGAATTATCCGTGGGCGAATCCGGAGGAACTGAAGCGCAACGAGCACATGGCGCACCAGGCGTCGCGATACCTGAACCCGAATCTATTCCTGGTGCGCGGAATCCTGTTCTTCGTGGCGTGGGGCGTGATGGCGTATCTCCTGCTGGCGTGGTCGGAGGCGCAGGACCATCCGCCGGAACACGCGCCGGACAAGCGTTTCCAGGCGCTGAGCGCGGTGGGGATCATCGTCTACGGCTGGACGCTGACGTTTGCGGTGGTGGACTGGGTGATGTCGCTGGCGCCGGAATTCACCTCCACCATTTACGGGCTGATCTTCATGGTGGGACAGGCGCTGCTCGCGCTGTGCCTGGCGGTGATTGTCGGGCACATGCTGAAGGCGCACGAACCGATGGCGCGGGTGCTGACGGCCTCCAATTTTCACGATTACGGAAAGCTGACGCTCACCTTCGTGATGCTGTGGGCCTACTTCAGTTTTTCGCAGTGGCTGATCGTGTGGTCGGGGAACCTGCCGGAGGAGATCCACTGGTTCGCGGACCGCATCCGGGGCGACTGGCGCGCGCTGGGGCTGGTGCTGATCGTGGGGCACTTCGCAATTCCGTTCGCGCTGCTGCTGTCGCGCGGATTGAAGCAGAAATCGCGCAAGCTGATGTGGATTGCGGTGTGGCTGATCGCGATGCGCTACCTCGACCTGTACTGGAACATCGAGCCCAACTTCAGCCGGGCAAAATTGCACGCGAGCTGGCTGGATGCGGTTATCCCGATCGCGATGTCTGCGTTCTGGCTGGCGTACTTCTTTCACAACCTGAAACGGCGGCCCCTGGTGGCGCTGCACGATCCGCACCTGACCGCGTTGCTGGCCAAACAGCATGAGTGAAGCAGAAGACAAGTCGACGAGGTACGACCGCAGCGACCTGAGCGCGCGCGGCATCGTGTATTTCATGATCGCGCTGGCCATTACCGTGGTCTTGATTCACCTGATTTCGTGGGGGATGGAGCGGTACTTCGCCGGTAGCCGGGTGGCCCCGGCGCCGCGCAACGCCGCCGTCATCATGCCCTCCGCGCAGGCCAGCGCGAAAGGCACCCCGGCGCTGATCTTTCCGGCGCCGCAACTACAGCCGGATGAGGTCGGGGATCTGAACAAGTTCCGCGCCGCCACCGAGAAGCAACTGGATACCGCGGGCACAGGGCATATCCCGATCGAGCAGGCGATGGAGGCGGTGGCGAAGAATGGCATCCCGGTTCGACCACAACCGGTGCTGCCGCCCCGTGCGCGCTTCGGGAGCGGCGATGGCACGCTCGCCGGCGGCGGCGGAGGAACGGAACCAAAGGGGAACCTGTAGTTAGGAGTTGGCAGTTAGGAGTTAGCGTCGTCGGTTCTCGGTATTCGGTTCTCGGTTATGTCGCCGCCTACCGAAAACCGACAACCGATAACCGAGAACGACTGGGAGCGATCGTGATTTGTGCAGTCGGAATAATTCGCAGAGCGCTTGCGCCTTGCATGCTGCTGGGAAGCGTGATCGCGGCCGGGCAAGGGATGGGACCGCCGGCGGTGACGCCGGCCACGCCCCCGCCGCAGATCCTGAACAACATCGAGATCGAGCAGAAGCTGAATGCCCCGGTTCCGCTGGACCTCGCCTTCAGGGATGAGAGCGGGCAAGCGGTGAAGCTGGGTGACTACTTCGGCAAAAAGCCGGTGGTGCTGGCGCTGGTGTACTACGACTGTCCCATGCTGTGCACGGAAGTGCTGAACGGCATGGTGAGCGCATTTTCCGTGCTGAAATTCGACATCGGCAAAGAATTCGAGGTGGTGACGGTCAGCTTCGATCCACGCGAGCAGCCTGAACTTGCGCGCGCCAAGAAGACGACCTACCTGCGGCGCTACGGTCGTCCGGGGGCGGAGCAGGGTTGGCATTTTCTGACCGGCGAGCAACCGGCGATCGCGGCGCTGACCAGGGCGGTGGGATTCCATTACCAGTGGGACACAGAGACGCAGCAGTTTGCGCACGCCACGGCGCTCATGGTGCTCACGCCGCAGGGCAAGATCGCGCAGTACTACTACGGCGTGGAGTATTCGCCGAAGGACCTGCGGCTCGGCATGGTGGAAGCCTCGCAGGGACACATCGGAACCGTGGTGGACCAGGTCTTGTTGTACTGCTACCACTACGACCCGCGCACCGGGAAGTATGGCGCCATCATCTCGCGGGTGATGCAGATCGGGGGCGCGATCACGGTATTGCTGCTGGGCGGATTCCTGATCGCGATGTTCAAGCTCGAGCCCAGGGACAACCGGATCACCCGCGACCGCGCCGCGCGGACGGGAGGGCGTTAGCCTATGTGGCAAACCCTGCCGTTCTGGCCGGTGCGCGCCTCCACCCTGGCGAACCGAACCGACGCGCTCATGATCTTCATGATCGCCGTGACCGGCTTCTTCACGGTGATGATCTTCGTGCTGATTTTCATCTTCGCGATGAAATTCCGGCGCGCCAGAAACCCCATCGCCACCCAGATCGAAGGATCGAACACTCTGGAAGCCATTTGGACGCTGATCCCTTTCGGCATCTTCATGGTCATGTTCGTTTGGAGTGCGTCGATTTACATGACCTGGGCGCAACCGCCGCCGGACGCGGAGGAGGTTTTTGTCGTCGGCAAGCAGTGGATGTGGAAGTTTCAGCACCCCGAGGGCCAGCGCGAGATTGACCAACTGCACGTGCCCCTGGGTCGCGCCATCCGGCTGACGATGATTTCCCAGGACGTGATTCACAGCCTGTTTCTGCCCGAGTTCCGGGTGAAACAGGACGTGCTGCCCGGTCGCTACACAACCTTGTGGTTTCAGACGACGCAGCCGGGCCGCTATCACCTGTTCTGCACGCAATACTGCGGCACCATGCACGCGGGCATGATCGGCGAGGTGGTGGTCATGGAACCAGCCAGTTACCAGGCGTGGCTGTCGGGCGGGAACGCGGAAGGGTCGCTGGCTTCGACCGGACAGAAGCTGTTCCAACAGCTCGGCTGCACCACCTGCCACCGCTTCGACACCCAGGGTCGTGGACCCAACCTGGTGGGCGCGTACGGCAAGCCGGTGCTGTTGGATGACGGGCGCACGGTTACGGTTGACGACAATTACATCCGCGAATCCATCCTCAATCCGGGAGCGAAGGTAGTGGCGGGATTCAAGCCGATCATGCCCACGTTCCAGGGGATCGTCAACGAGGAGCAGTTGTTGTCCCTGGTCGCATACATCCGGTCGTTATCTCAACCCGAGCAGCGTGAGCCGGCGAGCCATCGTCCGGCCGCGCCGCCGAGGGCGGCCGCCCCTGCAACAAGGAGTCGTTAAGGCGAATCATCATGGCCACCATTGCCGCACCGGCGGTCGAACGCGAGAATTACCTGAACACCGATTTCAGCGTGAAGTCGTGGTTGCTGACCACCGACCACAAGCGCATTGCCATCCTGTACTTGCTTTCCATTACCGCCATGTTCTTTGTTGGCGGCTTCGCGGCCACCATGATCCGCCTGGAACTGCTGACCCCAGCGGGCGACCTGATGTCGTCGGATACCTATAACAAGATGTTCACCATTCACGGGGTCGTCATGGTGTTCTTCTTCCTGATCCCGTCGATTCCCGCCACCCTGGGCAATTTCCTGGTGCCGATGATGGTCGGAGCCAGGGACCTGGCGTTTCCCCGGATCAACCTGGCGAGCTGGTACCTGTACATCGTCGGCGCCGGGCTGATGATGTACGTGGTTTTGACCGGCGGCATTGACACCGGGTGGACCTTCTATGTGCCGTACAGCAGCACCTACTCGAACACGCAAGTGATCACGGCGATTGTGGCGATCTTCCTGGCGGGATTCTCGTCCATCTTCACCGGCTTTAATTTCATCGTGACCATCCACCGCATGCGCGCGCCGGGGATGACCTGGGGACGCCTGCCGCTGTACATCTGGGGCCACTACGCGACCTCGGTCATTCAGGTGCTGGGGACGCCGGTGGTGGCGATCGCGCTCACCCTGGTGGCGCTGGAGCGGGCCTTCCACCTCGGCATCTTCGATCCCAGGATGGGCGGCGACCCAGTGCTGTTCCAGCACCTGTTCTGGTTCTACTCGCACCCCGCGGTGTACATCATGATCCTGCCTTCGATGGCGGTGGTCTCGGAAGTGGTCTCGACGTTTTCCCGCAAGCGCGTCTTCGGATACATGGCGGTAGCGCTGGCTTCGATCGCGATTGCCGTGCTGGGATTCCTGGTGTGGGCGCACCACATGTTTGTCGCCGGAATCTCGGCCTACGCGGCGCTCGTCTTCTCGCTGCTGAGCTACTTCGTGGCGGTGCCCTCGGCCATCAAGGTGTTCAACTGGACGGCGACCATGTACAAGGGCTCGGTGTCGCTGACCACGCCCATGCTCTACGCCATGGGATTCATCGGGCTGTTCACCATGGGCGGCATGACGGGCCTCTACCTGGCGGCGCTGGGCATTGATGTCCATGTGCACGACACCTATTTCGTGATCGCGCACTTCCACTACATCATGGTCGGCGGGGCGGTGATGGGCTATCTGGCCGGCATCCACTTCTGGTGGCCGAAAATCAGCGGGCGCATGTACCCGGAGGCGTGGGGAAAAATCGCCGCCGCCACCATCTTCATCGGATTCAACCTGACGTTCTTCCCGCAGTTTGTGCTCGGATACCTGGGCATGCCGCGGCGGTATCACTCGTATCCGCCGGAGTACCAGGTGCTGAACGTCATGTCGAGCGCCGGCGCGTCGATCCTGGCGGTGGGCTACGTCCTGCCGCTGATTTACCTGCTGTGGTCCCTGCGCTACGGCGAAGTGGCTTCCGATAACCCATGGGGCGCAACCGGTCTGGAGTGGCGTACGCCCTCGCCGCCTCCCACCGAAAATTTCCTCGAAACGCCGGTGGTGACCTGGGAAGCGTACGACTACTCCACCGTGTCGGAGGTCCCTGTTGCACGATAGAGCCATAGCCGCCACGCACGGCCTGCGGCACCATTTCGCCGACCTGGACCAGCAGCGCGAAAGCGCCACGCTGGGCATGTGGGTGTTCCTGGTCACCGAGATCATGTTCTTCGGCGGGCTGTTCGCCGCCTACCTGGTGTATCGCACCGCGCATTACGACGCCTGGGTGATCGGCAGCGAACACATGGATTTCTGGATTGGCACCATCAACACCGTGATCCTGCTGTGCAGCAGCTTGCTGGTGGCGCTGGCAGTGCATGCGGTACAGACCGGGCACAACAAAACATGCGGGCTCTACCTGTGGATCGCCTCCGCCATGGGCGTGGCATTCCTGGTGCTGAAGGGTTTCGAGTACCACGCGCACTTCGTGGAGGGCGCGGTTCCCGGCGCACTATGGAAGCTGGCGGTACCGGACCCGCAGGCAGTGCAGATGTTCTTTTACATCTATTTCGTCATGACCGGCTTGCATGCCCTGCACGTGACCATCGGAATCGTCCTGCTGGCCGTCATCGGATGGTACGCGGCCAAAGGGGCCTACTCGCCGGCGTATCACAACCCGGTGCACGTCAGCGGTTTGTACTGGCACTTCGTGGACGTGGTGTGGATTTTCCTCTATCCGCTCCTCTACCTGATCGCGCACAAGAAGGCATAGAGAACGCATGGCTGAGCACGTTGTATCGCGCAAGATCTACATTGTGGTTTGGGGCGCCCTGATGGTGCTGATGATTCTGACCGCAGGGTTATCGCGCATCAACCTGGGCGAGTGGAGCACCGTCGTCGCGCTGGCGATCGCGGCCATCAAGGCCCTGCTGGTCGTCCTGTTCTTCATGCACGTTCGCTACGAAAGCCAGAAGATGGCATGGGTTTTCGTCGTGGCCGGGTTCTTTTGGCTGGCAATCCTGCTGACCCTGACCATGACCGATTACGTGAGCCGTGGCTCCCTGGGCGTGGTTGGGCATTAGCGCCCCTCCGGCAGTTGGAATCTTCAGTTATCATGGACTGATCCCGAGGTGAATTCATGGCCTTCTGTACTGCTTGTGGCGCGAGGATGGAGGCCGCTTCGCATGTGTGCCCGAAGTGTGGCGCCGGCGTCAGCGCGGCGGCACCGGCTCCGGCTCCGGCGGCGTCCATAGCGCGGCAAAACACCGGCCGGAATGCGGTGAGCATTGTTCTCATTGTTCTTGTGGTGGTGATCGCGCTGGGAGTGCTGGCAACCATCGGAACCGTGTTCGCGCTGAAGAAAATGGCGCGCAAAGTGCGCGTCGAGGCCGGCCCGAATTCGGCGGTGGTCACCACCCCGTTCGGCAGCGTCACCGCCGACGATCCGGCGGCGGTGGCCAAGCAGCTCGGCGTAGACCTCTATCCCGGGGCGCGCGCCATCAAGGGCAGTGCGGCGGTCGGCTTCGGCGGCATGCAGGTGGCGGCGGGGAAATTTGAAAGCGATGCTTCGCCGGAGAAGATCCTCGAGTTTTACCAGCGCCGGTATCCCAAGGCGGCGATCCGCGTGATCGGCGCCGACAGCAGCATGGTTTTCAGCACGGACCAGGGGATGATCACCATCAAGGTCCGCTCCCGCGGCGACGGCAGCCTGATCGAGATCGCCCGCGTGGGCGGGAATGGTACGGGTATGGACGACGGCGCTAAGCCCAACTAGCAATCACCCCAAGCTGGCGTCGCTTCGTCACCCGACCCGTTCCAATTTGGGCTCTGCACCTGCGGGAGAATTTCCCTCCCGCGACCTATCCCGGGCAATTGCATCGCATACTGTGAACCCTGAAAGCACTTCCTGGAGAACCTGATGAACGCGGCGACATCCCCCGAGCAACTCCGACCTTCTGCCTCCCAGATGCGCGAGTTGACCCTGCGCGGCTGCGAGGTGGCGCGCATGGCCGCCGCAGCGACGGCGGCGGGCGTCTCCACCGGCTCCGCCGATGCGCTGGATTTCATTCGCGGCTGCGAGGAAGAGCTGGACGAGCTCGATCGCCAGATTAACGAGGGCGTCACCGCGGCAATTGCGGGCGCCTCCGAGTCCGACGCCCGGGAGTTGCTCTCCTGCCTGAAATACATTCTCGAACTCGAGCGCGTGGGCGACCTGCTGCTCAACGTGGCCAACCGCGCTCCCATGGTCGCGGGTAAGATTGGCGGGCAGGACGGCGGCGATCTCAAGCGCATGGCCGAACTGCTCGAGCAGATGCTGACTGACGCGCTGGCCGCTTTTCGCAATCGCGACCTGCAGCGAGCGCTTGCCATCCTTCGTGCCGACGCCGAGATGGACCGCCTCCGCAACCTGTTGTTCGTCCGCCACATTGATAATCCCGAGAAAGAGCCTCGCCATCAGAGCTTTCACCTGGTTTTCATGACGCAGACGCTGGAGCGCGCCGGCGATCATGCCAAGAACCTGGCCGAGGAAGTTTGCCACCTGGTGACCGGGCGCAGCGTCCGTCACCTGATCCGCGCCGCCGACAAGCCGTTTGAGGAAATGTTCCTCGACTGGATGCGCCGCCAGTCCTCCGGCAAGTGAATCCGTACATGAAAAAAGGGCTGGGGTGATAAACCCCAGCCCTTGTGATGCGCTCCGATTCACTAGAAGGTCAACTTGACCGCCAACTGGATGATGCGCGGATCATAGGTTGACGTGACCTGGCCAAAGGCAGGGTCGGCATAGGTCAACGTCGGCATCTGGAACTCCGTGTGATTCAAGATGTTGAAGAAATCCGCCCGCAGTTCGATGTTCAGCCGCTCGCCCACAATCGCGGTCTTCTTCGCCAGCGACAGGTCGAGGTTGCCACGAGTCGGGCCACGGAAGAAGTTCCGTGGGAGAGTGCCGTAAGTGAACGCGCCGGCCGGATAGTTGGTATTCAAGACCTCCGGGTTGAACCAGAAATTTCCCCTGGCCGCGACGCCGGTACCTCCTGGGGTGAAGGTTTGCACGTTATGCGCATCGAACGTCGGCACGCCGGTACCGGACAGGTCGGGCCTGACTATCACCCCGTCGCCGGCGCCGGAAGGAGACGGATCGGTGCGCCGCGTCGGGAACCCGGAGAAGATGTCAATCGGGAACCCGCTGCGCCAGGAAAAGATCGGGTACAGGCTCCAGCCTTGAACCAGCCGCTTCGGCCCTCCCCAGTGATCGAGGGGAAGATCCCAGCCACCGCTGAACACCAGGCGGTGCGGGATGTCGTAATCGGAAACGGAGCGGAACTGCCCGTGATTGTAGGCCGGCACCTCGGAGTTCACGTTGCGGAAACCGGAAGCATTGTCGATGGATTTCGACCAGGTATACGCCAGCGTGAAGTAGCTGGTGCCGATGGTGCGGTTAGTCGAGAGCTGCTTGGTCAAACTGGCCTGCAAGCTGTTGTAGTTCGCGTTGACAACGTTGCCAAACGTTAAGAGGTAGCTGAACGAGTCCGGCGCGACTCCCGGCAGGGTGTTGACGATGCGGTTGTTGGTGCCGAGAATGAACGGGTTGGCATCGGCCAGCGCGGTTTGCTTACGGGTAATACTGCCCACGTAGCTGAGTTCGAGGGCGAGCCTCGGCGCGAGTTCATGCTGGATGCTGAGGTTGTACTGGTAGGTGTACGGGGTGCGCAGATTGCGATCGACGAAGTACACGCCGCCGCCGCCGGCCGGCAGGAACCCGGCGGCGCCAAAGTCGATGTTGGCGGCGGGAGGCTTCGAGGGGAATGGGTTGACAACACCGGCCACCGCGAAAGGCTGGGAAAAGTACCCCGGGTCTGAGGTGGGATTTCCCGCCAGGGCGGGGAAGTTGAAGTCGGTGTACCCGAAGAACGGGGCCTGGCCGTTGAACTGCAGGTTATCTTCCCCTTTCAGGATGTCATAGAACACGCCAATGCCGCCACGCACCGAGGTCTTGCCATTGTTCCAAGGATCCCAGGCAAAGCCGAAACGCGGGGCAAAATTGTTGCGATCGGGTAAGTTTGCGCCTCTCGGAGCGCCCGCGTCGCCGGGGAACGTCAGCCCAAGGGGCGCATTCGCAAAGCGTGTTGACTGATGTCCGGGCCAAATCGAGAAAGACCGGCCCTGCGTGTCGTACTTCGGCTCGTTGTACTCGTAGCGCAAGCCGAGCGAGAGCACGAGGTTCTTGGCAATGTGCCACTCATCCTGTCCGAAAGCGTGGTAGGAGCGGCTGCGGATGTTGGAAGGCGCCGCCCCGAACTGGTAGTACTCGTCGGGCAAGCCGAACAGGAAGTCGGCGAAGTCGTTGCACGAGCCCGCGATGCAGCCCGTTGATCCGTAGAAGTCAAACTCGCCGTTCACGTAGAAATCGTAATGGGTATTGTTCTGGTAGGGCGAGAACAGGAACCCGAATTTCAGCGTGTGCTTGCCCTTCACCCAGGTCAACGTGTCGGACAGGGCATAGGTGTTGTTGACTTCGCTGGTCGGACCCTGCGGGCTGAATCCCAGCGTCAAGCCGCGGTAAAAGCCGATGATCGGCGGCCCGGTGGACTCATCCGGAGTGGTTCCGATGCCGAGATCGGCAGCGGTCGGAAGCTTGCTGGCAGGAATGGCCTGGGCAATGGCCACCCGCTGCGCCGTGAAACGGGCCTCGTTCAACAAGGTGGGCGAGAAGGTGTGGTCCCATGCGATGTTGGCGAATCGGCGGCGATGGTCCCCCGTGCTGCCGTAGCCGAACGCATCCGCCGGCGTAGATCCGAACGCGAAACTGAACGGATTCAGTACGGGCGCCCGGCCCCAGCCGAGCGTGGCCATCAGTTTGTCCTTGGCGCCGATCACGTAATCGACCTTCGCCGTGACTTGATCGTTGATGTCGGTGCTGCTGGCCTGCGCGATCTTGCCGCCGCTTGGGGAGGTCGGAACCAGGCCGGCCGCGATGTACTTTTTCGCCGTCGGATTGATGTTGGTGGGATCGATGATCCCTTGCGCTGCCAAGAGCGCGTTGGACTGGTAGAAGGGGTGAGCAGCGGCCACGTGCGGAATGGTATGGGCATCGTCGTCATACCCGCACGCACCGACTGGAAGGGGAGCCGAACCAGCGAGAAAGCATGCCACAGTCAAGTCCGGCGTACCGCCCGGTCCGGACTTGGAGAAGTCGCCCGTAAGTTCTGCCGGCGTGAAGACTGGAAGCTCGGTCGTGGTCTGCGTCTTGCTCTGCCGCTGCCCGCCGTAGCTGACGAACCAGAACAGTTTGTCCTTGATGGCCGGGCCGCCCAGGGTCCCGCCGAACTGGTTCCGTTTCAGGATTTCCTTTGGCAGGCCATCGCGCTTATTGAAGAAGCTATTGGCATTGAAGGCGTCGTTGCGCACGAAGTCGTAAGCGCTGCCATGCAGGGTGTTGGTTCCCGACTTGGTGACCACGCTGACAATGCCGCCGGCATTGCGCCCGTATTCCGCCGAATAATTGCTGCTGAGAATGCGGAACTCGGCGACGGTGTCGGGACTCGGGTTGTAGACCACCTCGTTGCCGAGCAGGTCATTGTTGAGGCCGCCATCGAGCAGGAATGTCACCGAATCTGACTTGCCGCCCGAGATCCCGAAAGTTCCCTGCTGGGCATTGTCAGCCGCGCCCGGGTTGGCTTCCGTCACGCCCGGCTGCAAGAGTGCAAGGTCCAGGACGTTGCGGCCGTTCAACGGCATGTCCACGATGGGACGCGACGTAACCGACTGCCCGATGGTCGCATTCACCGTCTCCACCGCGGCTGGCGTGCTTCCAACTTCCACCACTTCTTCGCGCGCCCCGATCTGCATGCGGAGGTCGTACCGCATCGCCTGGTTGATCTGCAATGGGGCTGTGGTCGTGACCAACTCGCGGAAGCCGCTGTGGACGGCGGTAATTTTGTAGGTACCGATGGGCAGGTTTAATGCCTGGAAGTAACCGTCCTTGTCGGTTTGCGTGACGGTTTTCGAATCGGTCGCCAAATTGGCGACGGTTACTGTGACCCCGGGTAAGACCGCCCCCTGGGGGTCACTGATGGTGCCGACGATCTTTCCTGTCGTCTGCTGCGCCGCGACTGGCGATGCGCACAGCAGGAGCGACACGATGATTGCAAAAACGCACGCGAAACGATTCCAGTTCGTGCTCATCTTGACTGTCCTCCCTCACCCGGTTGTCGGTGAAACGGCCCGAACCCGCAAGTCCTAAGTACTCTTATGAGCGTGGAAAAACTGAGGAACCCTGTACTGGGAGCGCTGCTGAGGAACATGCATTAACACTTTCACTTGTGGAGAAGCACGCGGTTTGCCAATCCACGGTGGAACGGATAGCAGTAAATGATAAATAAGTCAATGAATTGCAAGCTGCAGGAAGGCGCTCTACAGGTTCTGTTCCAAATGTCATATGGCGGAACATGTTTATATGAAATTGTGGAGCTTGCCCGCTCCCGGCGCGTAGGTTTGAGGCCCTCGTTGAAAGCATGGCCGCACGCATGAGTGGGGTCTTGCCTGAACCGCGGCAGTCGCCTCAAACGCGTCCGTTCACGTCCCAGCGCGCTATACTGCCGTACCTCAATCACGGAACGATCTGACGCGTGCCCAACCTCATTTTTCCCACTCTGAGCCTTTCCGCTGCCGTCACCTGGGGCGCCGGCGATTTCAGTGGTGGCATGGCCACCAAAACCGCCAACGCCTTTCACGTCGTGGTCGTCGCGCATGCCACCGGACTGGCGTTCATGGTCTCTCTGGCCCTGCTGTCGGGCGAACCGGTTCCCGGTTGGAGCGCGCTGCTCTGGGGAGCGGTCGCAGGTCTCGTCGGCGGCATCGGGCTGGCGGCGTTCTATCAATCGCTGGCGGTCGGCACCATGGGTCTCAATGCGCCGCTTTCGGCAGTGATCACCGCGCTCGTACCGCTGCTGTTCAGCTTCCGTACCGAAGGCCGGCCGCATGCCATCCAGATCGCCGGCATCGCGCTCGCCATGGTCAGCATCTGGCTGATCGCCACGCCCCATGGCATGTCCACGCAATCGAAAGGCCTGCCTCTGGCCGTGCTCGCCGGAGTTGGGTTCGGCGGCTTTCTTCTGTGCATGAAACTGGCCGGATCACGCTCCATCTTCTGGCCGCTGGTTTCGGCCCGCACGGCGTCATGTCTGCTCATGCTGGGAATCGTCCTGTTGGCCGGCCGCTCATGGAAGGCAGGGCGGGGCGCGCTGGGTTGGATGTTGCTGGCTGGAATTCTGGATTCCGGCGCCAATGCACTGTACGTCGCCGCCGCGCAACGGGGCCGCCTCGATGTGGCCGCCGTGCTGTCCTCTCTCTATCCGGCCAGTACGGTCGTGCTCGCGCGCATGGTGCTGAAGGAGCGTCTTTCGCGGCTGCAAATCGTTGGCCTGATGGCAGCGCTGGTCGCCGTGGTTCTGATTGCCGGCAAGTGAGAGCATATATAATTGGGCCACTTGCCGTGTTCCCCAGCATGCGTTTCCGCCAGTTCACGCTGATCTCTTGTCTGTGCTGTTTTGCCGCAACCGCCGCCTGGGCGGGCGCGGAGGCGAAGCCCAATGTCCTGATCGTTACCATTGATACCCTGCGCGCCGACCATGTCGGATGCTACGGCTATCAGCAGGTGCGGACGCCGAACATTGACAGCCTCGCCAGCGATGGCGTGCTCTTCCGCCAGGCCTACACCCCGGTTCCGATCACGCTTCCGTCGCACACCGTGATTTTCACCGGCACCTACCCGATGCTGAGCGGCATGCACGACTTCAGCGGCAACCGCCTGGGCGCGGAGCAGCCGACGCTCGCCTCCATCCTGCACCAGAATGGATACTCCACCGGCGCGGTGATTGCCTCCGCCGTGCTCGATTCGCGCTTCGGGCTGAATCGCGGCTTCGATTTTTACTACGATCATTTCGACTTCAATCGCCTGCTCGAAACCAATCTCGACAGCATGGAGCGTCCGGCAGACCAGGTGGTCGACGAAGCGTTGCGCTGGCTCGTGCAGAATTACCAGAAGCGTTTTCTGCTCTGGGTTCACCTCTACGATCCCCATCATCCTTACCATCCGCCTGCGCCCTACAGCGAGACCTACAAGGCGCATCCTTACGACGGTGAGATCGCCTTTGCCGACGCGCAACTGGGACGCATTCTCGCGTTTCTCAAAAGCAAGGCCGTGTACGGGCGCACCTTGATCGTACTGCTGGGCGATCACGGCGAAGGCCTGGGTGAACACGGCGAGAAGACTCACGGCTTCTTCATCTACAACTCCACCCTGCACGTGCCGCTCATCTTCAAGCTGCCCGCCGGGCGCGCTCATCGCCAGGTGACGCAAGCGGTAAGCCGGAATTGCGGCTGGGACGCAATCGCCGCAATCCAGCTTGCCGGACACAATCGGCTCGGGCGCTTGTTTTTTCGACTTCGACGGCGAGGGGCGTCCTGATCTACTGCTCGCCGACGGTGGTGGGCAGGGCGGGCTGACGCTGTACCGCAATCTCGGTAACGGCCGTTTCTCCGACGTCACGCAGCAAGCGGGGTTCGATCCCGCGTTTCACGCGCTCAGTTGTGCTGCCGGTGATTACGACAACGATGGCTTCCCGGACCTCGCCATCTCAGGTGAGGTGGCGGATGGTCGCGTCCTCGTGTACCACAACGAGCGCAATGGCACTTTCAAGGACGTTACCGGCGAACTGCACATCACCGCCTCCGGCCGGGTCGCCAGCTTGATGTGGGTGGACTATGACCATGATGGCGACCTCGATCTATACGTTACCGGCAGTCTCTACGTCTCGGGCCGCACCGCTAGCATGCTGTGGCGTAACAACGGCAATGGCACATTCACCGATGTCACCGCAGAAATCGGTTTAGGTGGTGGCGGCTTCGCCGCCGTAGCCACCGATTACAACGACGATCGCGCAATCGATTTGCTCGTCACCGGTTCACCGACTCGCATTTTCAATAATCCACGTGAAGGCAGGTGGTCCGGGTCTGAGCCCTGGGCAGCTCCCATGCCTGCGACCAAAGGTGTCGCTGTACTCGATTACAACAAAGATGGATGGATGGACCTGGCCTTCACGCACAGCGCCGCGCCCGGGTTGAGCCTCTGGCGGAACGTGGATGGCAAGCGCTTTGAGCCGGTGTCGCTGGCCGATTTGCGCTGGGTCCGTGCCTGGGGCGTCGCCGCCTTCGATTACGACAACGACGGCTGGATGGACCTGGTCGCGGTCGGAGAAACCGCGCCGGGTCGCGCCGAAATCCGATTGCTGCGCAACACCGGCGCCGCGTTCGTGGACGTCACCGCGCAAGTCGGGCTCGACAAGATTCTGCTCACCAATCCCCGCGCGCTCGCCATCGCCGATTACGACGGCGACGGCGATGACGACATCCTGATCACGCAAGCAGGTGGCCCGCCGGTGCTATTGCGCAATGACGGCGGCAATAAGAATTCCTCGGTACGCGTCTCCCTCCAGGGATTGAACGACAACAAGAGCGCGATTGGGTGCGCGTGGTCGAGGATATGGGCTTCCCGGCGGGCCTGGCGCGCACCACCATTGCCGACCTCACCGGCAGATTGCCGCCGGGCACGCGGCGCATCCGCATCGCGACCAATCTCCAGATTTACTGGGACCAGGTTCTGGTGGACCGGACTGCGCCCGGAATTCGCGTGCACACAACCGACGTGCCGCTGCTGGAGTTCAACACGCGGTTTTATTCCGGCGAGGCGGAGTCGGAATACCGCTTCCGCTACACGACCGCGCCGCACGATCCGCTGAACCCCCGCCGCTAGTGCGGCACGCCGATTTTCTCGCCGCGCTTCAACACGCGATCGAAGAATTCTGCGGTCGCCGCGTAGGCGCGCACCCAGCTCCGCCACAGCAGGAAATCGTGGATCTCGTCGGGGAAGACGATCGTTTCGAACGGAGTCTTCTGCGCGCGCAGGCGCTGCACCAGGTCCACGGTCTGGTTGAAGGGAACGTTGCGATCGTCGTCGCCCTGGATCAGCAGCACCGGCGAGCGCCACTGCGCAATCGTCGAGATCGGCGACGACTCCAACGCCAGCTTCTTCGCCTCCGCCAAGTCGGGCGCATCTTCGCCCAGCGTGGGGTGCCAGTGCCGCGCCTCCGAAAACCAGTCGTGTACTCCGTGCATGTCCACACCGGCGGCGAACAGGTCGGAGTTCCGCGCCAGCCCCATCGCCGTCAAATATCCGCCATAGGAGCCGCCCCAAAGGCCGATCTTGTTCACGTCCACGTACGGCAGCGATCGCAGATACTGCGCCCCGGCGACCACGTCCTTGTACTCGGTTCCGCCGCGCCAGCCCGTTTTCGGCGCCATACGGAACGCGCGCCCATACATGATCCCGGTGCGGTAGTTCACAGACAACACCACGTAGCCCAGCGACGCCAGGTACTGATTCTCGGCGTACGCATTGTGGTAGTAGTACATGTAGTGGAAGCCGAGCATCATCTGGCGCATCGAGCCGCCGTGGGTGAAGATGAGCGCCGGACCGGGAGCCGTCCTTCCCGGCGGGACAAACAGTTGGCCGTGAATTTCCAGTCCGTCGTCTGATTTGAAGATCACTTGCTTCGGCGTGACCAGTTCTGCGCTGGGAAAATCGGCGGGCAGCGCTTGTTTGGCGATCATCTGCCTGCCCTGTGGCGTAAGCAAGTACGGCATTGCCGGCGAGGTTGCAGTCGAGCCCAGGCAGAGCACGAACTTGCCGCCGCTGGTTTCCACTGGGGCCCATTCGATGGTCTCGCCGCGCGAAAGCGCTTGCGGCGTGCCGCCCTCCACCGGCACGCGCCACACGTGACGCCGGTCAATGTCTCCCTGGTTCGAGGTGTAGATCACCGACTTTTTGTCCGTGCTGAGGGCCACATCCTCGAATTCAAACTGCCCCGGCGTGAGCAGCGTTTCCTTGCCACCGCCGTCGGAAACGGAATACAGGTGGGCCCAGCCGTCCTGCTCGCTGGCGAACACCACGCGGTTGCCGGCGGCGAAGATGAACGCCTGCTCGGCTACCAGTTCGGGGAAGGATCCAGCGGCATCATTCGTGCTATGCCAAACTTCGCGAGCATCCAGCGTCGCGGCATCGGCGACCCAGATGGCCCACGGCACAGGACGCACGGGGATGATCGGCAGGCCGCGTTCGGCGCCGTGCAGGCGAACAAACGCGATCCGGGTTCCGTCGGGCGACCAGCGCGGCATGATGTCCCGATCGGCCGAGGCCGCCACGTAGCGCAGTGTGTCGCCGCCAAATTCATACACCGCAATGAAGCTGTGATCGCCGCGGTTGCTGGTGAACGCGATGCGCTTGCCGTCGGGCGACCAGCGCGGGCTGCTGTTCTCGCCGCGCACGTAGGTAAGCTGCTTTGCCTTCTCCGCTCCCGAGACCGGCGCGAACCACAACTGCCCTTTAGCGCCGGACCACACCGCCCGTTCGCCGTCCGGGGAAATCTGCGCGTCTTCGCAGTCTTCCTCGTTGCACTCCATCGTGCCCAGCAGGCGCGGTTCGCCTTTGTCGGCATCCACCGCCCACACTTCCTGGTGGGGCTGCTGGACATTGCTGGTCGGGTCGGCGACTTCACCCTTCTTGTTGGTCTCGCTGCCGCGCACGTAAACCACGGTGCGGCCATCCGGCGTCAATCGCACGCTCGACAACGCCATGCCATCGTCCGCCGAATAATGCGTCATCTGGCGTGCAGCGAAATTGGGCGCTTCCGCCACCCAGATGTTGCGCACCCCCTTCTCGTCGAATACCCAAGCCACGCGGGGACTGCGTTCGGCGGCGGTCAAGTTGCTGGGGAACGGGGAACCCATCACCTGTTCGAGCGTGAAGCGCGCGTGCAGCGCCGGGGTGAGCAGCAGTGAAGCAGAGAGGACGGCGGTCGCGAAAGCACGGTGGCGATATCGCGGTGAAGTTGTCATAAGCAGTGGAGACTACGCCAGCGCCTTGAGCGGGGGCAACCTGCTGCGCGGAAAATTCAGGTGCGGACTTGCCACACCGTGTCCAGCACCGTGCCGTCCACCCACTTCACCACCGCGACGGGCTTCTCGGTCAGGCGCGGCTTCTGCGGTTTGCCGCCGCAGATCTTCTCAATCTCGCGCTGCATTTCCTGGATTGGACGAATGGGAAGGGAGGAGCCTTTCATCGCATCCAGCAGGTCTTTGCGCCGCGGGTTGATTGCGATCCCGCGCTCGGTGACGACAACATCGATCAGCTCGCCCGGCCCGGTGAGCGTTGTCACCTGGTCCACAATCACCGGAATGCGATCGCGGAACGAGGGCACTGCCAGGATGGTGCACCCCGCGAACAGGCAGTTCTGCCAGCCGCCGATGCCGTGCAGCAGGCGGCCGTCGGAGTGGGTCACCACGTTGGCGTTGAAGTTCACGTCCACCTCGGTCGCGCCCAGCACCACCACGTCCACCAGGGAATTGAAAAATCCCTTGCCGTGGTAGTTGTACGAGGTGAACGGCGAGGTGGGCACATGCCGCGGATCGCTGGCGATGGAGCGCACCGCGTCCAGGTCGAAGGTCTGCCCGTCTAGGATGTAATCGGTAAGCCCTTCCTTGAGCAGTTCGACCAGGTAGCGGGTGGAGCCGCCGCGCACGAACCGCGCCCGCACGCCGCTCTGCTTCATGTACCGCCGCAGATAATCCGCGAACGCCAGCGCGATGCCGCCCGCTCCTGCCTGGAACGAGAAGCCCGGGCGCATGATGCCCGCGTCGCGCACGAACTGCGCCACGTACTGCGCGATCAGCAGCCGGTCGGGCGAGCGCGTAATCTGCGTTGTGCCCGACACGATCTTCGCCGGGTCGCCGATCGAATCCACCGGCACCACGCAATCCACGTTGTTGCCCTGGATCTGCCACGGCACGCAGGGGAACTCGACCAGGTTATCGGTGACCACGATCACACGGTCGGCGTACATCGAATCCGCCAGCGCGAACCCCAGCGACCCGCAGGCGGACGGCCCGTGCGATCCGTTGGCGTTGCCGAACGCGTCGGCGGTGGGCGCGGCAATCACCGCGATATCAATGTGCACCTCGCCGTCCTGGATCGCCTGCCAGCGCCCGCCGTGCGAGCGCAGCACGCCCATGCCGCGCATCCGCCCCTGCGTGCAGTAGTCGCCCAGCGGCCCGTTCATCGAGCCCTCGATGTGATGCACGTTGCCGGCTTCCATCAGCTCGATGACCGGCGCGTGCGCGGGAAATGACGCGCTCGGAAACCACATCAGCTCGCGCCTGCCCATCTTCGCCGCCGTCTGCAGCGCCCACAGCGCAACCTGGTCACCGTCGCGCAGGTGATGGTGCGTCGAGATGGTCATCCCGTCGCTCAGCCCGCATTGGCGCAACGCGGTTTCGAGATCCGCGACGCGCTTGTCGCCGTTCCTCGGGTAATCGGCGGCAGTGCGGATCGGCTGCGCGGCCTTGCGTCCCTGCGGATGATCGTTGTTGACGCCCGCGTACGGCCGCTGCGGCGCGCCATTCACGTTCGTCGGCACCACACGTCCGGCGGCGTTGGTGACCAGTTCAATCGAACTCGCGGTGGTGCTCATCCCTCTCCGCCCTCCGATGCCGCTTGCGGCGCCGCCGCGCGCACCGCCGCCGCAGCGCGCATCTCCTGCGTGACCACCCCCATGCGCTCGGCCCTCTGTACCAGTTTGAGCGCGCGCTGCACCACGGGAGCGTCGATCATCTTCGACCCCAAACTCACCACGCCGAGCCCGCGCGCCTGTGCGTCTTCATACGCCGTCACGATGCGCAGCGCCCGCTCGATTTCCTGCGGCGTCGGCGCGAACGCTTCGTGAATCACCGCGACCTGCAGCGGATGCACGCACCCCATGCCCTCAAACCCGAGCGCGCGTGCGTTGCGGGCCCAGGTTGCCAGTCCTTCCAGGTCGCCAACATCGCCGTACACCGAATCGTTCGCCTGCAAACCGGCGGCCCGCGCGGCATTCACCAGGCGCGTGCGCGCGTACAGCGACTCCGCCCCCAACGCCGTCTTCGCCACGCCCAGGTCGGCAGTGTAATCCTCCAGCCCGATGGTCAGCGCCACATTGCGCGGCGATGCAGTTGCGATCGCCCACGCATTCTCAATTCCCAGCGCGGTCTCCAGGATCGGCAGCAGCCAGATGTCGCGATGTACGCCGCAGCGCGACTGCACGCGCGCAATCCTCTGTTCGACCTCCGTGACCTGCGCGGCGTGCTCGGCTTTCGGAAGCAGGATGAGGTCGGGCGATTCCGGCACCACCTCGTCCAAATCCGCCAGCCCGAGCGGGAGCTGGTTGATGCGCACCATGCGCTCGCACGCGCCGAAATCCACCGCGCGCAGCGCATTGCGCACCAGCACGCGCGCCGCATCTTTTTCATGGGCGTGGACCGCATCTTCCAAATCGAGAATGATCGTGTCGGGCGCATGCAGCGCGGCGTTGATGAAATACTTCGGCTCGCTGCCCGGCAGATACAGCCTCGACCGGCGCAGGCGATCGCGCGCCGACGGCGCCGGCAGCGTGACTGGTTCGGGCAGTGACCGCCGCCCCTCGCCCAAACCGGCCCGCCGCACCGCAGCCTCGATGCGCGCCGCGATCACGAAGGGCAGCGCGCCCTGGTCTTCAATCAGCAGCCGCGCGTGCTCAACTCCGAGATCGCCTAGCACCTGCCGCGCCTGCGTCAAAATCGAATCGCCGTAGTACGCCGCGACCTTTGATTGCAACTCGATATCAATGCCGCCGGCGGAGCGAGGCACGAACACGACTCGGCAATCCGAGCGCACGTCCGGACCGCTCCTGCCCGCCTCGAATGCCGTCGTGTTCACATTCGCTGTTGTAGCCATAAGCTAATCCGCCGCAGTTCCAACCTTCGCTGACTTCAGCTTCTTCAAAATTGCATCCGTCATCTGCGGCGTTGTTGCCGCGCCCTGCGCAATGGACTTTGCGCCCCCGGGTATGCGCATCATGTCATAAGTGCGGACTTTTCCCTCACTCACGACGGCAGCAATCGCGCCTCGCACGCGCTCCGCCTTGTCGTGCTCCCCGACATGGTCCAGCATCATCGCCGCCGAGAGAATCATCGCAATCGGGTTGACGATCGGCGGATTCAGCTCGGCATACTTCGGCGCCGATCCGTGCGTCGGCTCGAAAACCGCGACCTCGTCGCCGATGTTTCCGCTCGCCGCAAAGCCGAGCCCGCCTACGAGTCCGGCAAACGCGTCGGAAATCACGTCGCCGAACAGGTTCGACGCGACGATCACGCCGTAGTCTTCCGGGTTCTTGGTCAGCCACATCGTCTGCGCGTCAATGTTAGTGGACCACAGCGGAATGCCGGCATAATCCTTCGCCACCTGCTTTGCCGCCTCTTCCATCATGCCGCTGGTTTCGCGCAGCACGTTGGGCTTCTCGCAGATGGTCACGTTCTTGTAGCCGTATTTCCTGGCGTGCTCAAACGCCGCGCGGCAAATGCCCTCCGCCCCGCGCCGCGTGATGATTCGCACCGAGATCGCCAGGTCCTCGCCCTTCGTCCCCGCGAACGGCTTGAACTTCGGGTGCGACTCCAGCGCCTGCCGCACCAGCGCCGGCGGGTTGGTCCACTCGACGCCGCAGTACAGCCCCTCGGTGTTCTGGCGGAACACGACCACGTTGACCCGCGGCTCTTCAAATCCGCCGGCGACTTTCTTGCGAACGAAATTCAGAGGATTGCCGGGAAACCCGATGCACGGTCGCACGCAGATATCGAGGTTGAACCGCTGCCGCATGGTCACGATCGGCGAATAATACGTGTAGCCCTTGCCTTTCAGCGCGGGCGAAAGCTCGGCGTCCGCTTCCTTCTTCGGCTTCGACGTGATCGCGCCGAACAACCCGAGCTTATGTTTTTCCAGCAGTGCGATGGTGCGGTCGGGCAGGGCATTGCCTTGTGTCTTCCAGAACTCCCAGCCGATGTCGCCGTGCACGTAGGTCGCGTCGAAGCCGACCGCATCGAGCACGCGAATCGCCTCAGGCAAAACCTGGTTCCCGATCCCATCGCCGGGCATGGATACGACCGTGTATTTCGCCATGGATCACCTAAAAGAATTGCCGATTGTCGATTGATGATTGTCGATTGCAAACCCGCGAGCGCTGGAAATCGACAATCGACAATCGACAATCGGAAATGATTTTGTCGTCACGCTAAGCCCAGGCGTTTCGCCACTAGATTCTCCACCCCGCCCGCGACAACCAGCGATTGTGGCACGCTGCCCAGCGGCGGGAAATGGAACTGGTCACCCCGCCATGTGACCGCCCCGATGGTGAAGTCCACTTCGATCTCGTCGCCCGGAATGATCGTCTTCTCGCCGGCCGCGATCTGCGCCGCAAAATCCGCCTTCAGCCGCTTCACCAGTTCCGGAATTTCGATGCACAGGAACCCGTTGTTGAACGCATTGCGCAGGTACGTCTGCGAAAACGACGCGGCGATCACCAGCGGAAATCCTTTCGCCTTCAGCGAGGTTGCTGCCTGCTCGCGGCTGGATCCGGTGCCGAAGTTCGCGCCGCCGACCACCACGTCACCAGCGCGCGTGATCTGCGGAAACTGCGGATCGTAATTGGAGAACACCACCTCGGCCATCATCTCGGGCGTCACATCGTCGCGATAGGTGTAGCTGCCGGGATAAATCGCGTCGGTGTTCAGATTGCCCTTGGGCACCAGCACCAGCCGCCCGCGAACGCGCTCGGGAAATCCGGGAACAATCTCCACGGTTTCGCTTGCCTGTTCCGTTTTGCGCCCAGCTTGCAGATTCTTGTATCTCGCCAGCATGCCGCCTTGCTTCTTGCGGTCTTCATGCTCATTCAGCGGCCGTTTCAGCGCCTCCGGCCCGCAGATGTAGCCTGCGACCGCACTCGCCGCTACTACCGCCGGTGACGCGAGATAGCACTGCGCGTCGCGCGATCCCATGCGTCCCTTGAAATTGCGATTGGTGGCCGAGATGCCGACTTCGCCCGGCTCCAGCAATCCCACGCCCAGCCCGATGCACGGCCCGCATCCGGCCGGCAACGTCTGCGCGCCGGATTCCACCAGTGTCCGCCAGATACCGCGCCGCTCCGCCTCTTCCTTCACCAGCTTGCTGGCCGCTCCCAGGTAGAACTTCACCGACGGCGCTACCTTCTTGCCCAGCAGCACCAGCGCCGCTTCTTCCAGGTCCTCGACGCGCGAGTTCACGCACGAGAGCAGGTACGCCTTCTGGATCGCGACTTTCTTCTTTTCGAGCTCCGCCAGCGAGGTCATCTCCTGCACTGTATCGGGTCCCGATACATGCGCCGTCAGGTGCGAGAGGTCGAGCGTGATGCGCGCGGCATAGTCGGCATCCGCATCTGGTTTTGTGGCACACGCGCCCTCGCGTGTGCATTCTTCCGCCCACCGCCGCAAATCTTCTTCCGTGTAACGCTCTGGCTCGCCTCTTCTGATCCGTTCTTCTCTGCGTTCGCGCAGCCACTTGATGGTGATCTCATCCGCCGGGAACCATCCCACCAGCGCTCCCCACTCGGTCGTCATGTTGGCGATGGTCATACGCGCGTCCATCGACAGCGAAGCTACGCCTGGCCCGCTGAATTCCACCGCCGCGTTCAGCACGTGGACATTGAACGCGCCACACAGCGCGATAATCACGTCCTTGCCGGTGACGCCCTCACGCAGCGCGCCTTCCAGCACTACCTGCACGGTGCGCGGAATCTGCCACCAGAACTCGCCCGTTGCCCAGATGGCGGCCGCGTCGGTGCGCACCACCGGCGTTCCCACCGCGCCCAGCGCGCCATACATATTGGAATGCGAATCCGAGGCGACAACGAACGAGCCCGGCGTCACGTAGCCGCGCTCGCACATGATCTGGTGCCCGATACCCGTGCCCGCCGGGTAGAAATCGATCCCGTGCTCGCCGGCGAACGCCTCGATGGCGCGGTATTTCTTCTGGTTGTCCTCGTTCTGGTTCTGTATGTCGTGGTCGAGCGCGAACACCGGCTGGCGCGTGTCGTGGATTTTCCGCGCGCCGATGGATTTGAACTTCTTCATCACCGCCGAAGTGTTGTCGTGGGTCATGACGTGCTTCGGCCGGATGGAGACGAAGTCGCCCGTCCGTAGCGGCCGCTTCGGTCCCTCCGCCAGGTGCGCCTGCGCGATCTTTTCAGTGATTGTCTGGCCCATTACGTTCTTTCAACAGCTCGAATGTTAGATCGGCGTCATCCTGAGCTCGCGCCCGGTTTGCGCGAGCTCAGGATCTATGCATTCTCTATGCCGTGCTCGCCTGCTCGACCGTTCTCTTCTCCTTCGCCGTTCGCCGCGCTTTCAGCAATTTCATTAGCGCTGTGACCGACTCCAGCTTCTCTAAGTTCCACACTGCCTCGCGCACCTTCTTCTGCGCCGCGCGCGACAGTACCGGGCCGGCCAGCGCCGCGAACTTCTCTTCAATCTCCGCGTCCGACAAGGGATTCCGCGGATCGCCCTTGGGATAATCGAGCTGCCTGGTGAACTCCTGTCCCGAGGTCGTGCGGATGGTCACGATCACGCGCTGAAGCGCCGGGAAAACTTTCTCGATCTCCGGATCGCCGACCACTTCCACCTTGCGCAACTGCGCGCGGATCTGCGGGTCCATGATCTTCTCCGGCGTGAACTGCGCCGGCGTCACCTGCCGGTCCACCAGCGCGGCGGCGATCACGTAGGGCAGCGAATGATCGGCGGTTTCTTTCGTGTGCGGATCGTACTTGCTGGGATCGCTCAGGATGTCGGCGGCGCGCGCCAGCGAGCGGATGTGCACCTTCTCCACCTGCTCCGGCTTGAGATCGTGCTCGCGCACCAGGTCGAGCACCGCCGAGATCGGCGCGTGCGTCAACGCCTCGGTGGGGAAGAACTTCATCCCGCACTGCGTGATGCGCCACGATTCGCCGAGTCCATCCGTGAGCACGTTCAGCTTCCACTCCGGCCCGAAGCAATGCGTGAGCCCTTCCTTGCCGTCCACCACGTGCTCGGGCCCGGTGTAGCCCTTCTCCGCCATCAGCGCCGCCAGCACGCCTGACTGCGTTGCCATCGGGTCCACCGTGTTCTTCATCATCGTCAGCTTGCCGGCCGTGACCGCGCCCAGCGTGGCATGGCGCGAGGCCGAGATGCCGATGGCGTGCTGAATTTGCTCGGCCGAAAGATGTAGCGCGCGCCCGGCGACGATGGGCGAAACGAACGCGGTCAGCGTGGCGTGATGCCAGCCGCGCTCGCGAATGCCGGGAAACGCCGCCTCGCAGAAGCGGCACTCGAACTCGTGCCCCAGCACCAGCCCGACGATCAACTCGCGCCCGTCGCTCCCGGCGCGCTCGCAGCAAGCCAGCGCCGCGGGAAAAATGTCGGAGGGATGCGACGGGTCCTGCTTCCAGTAGATGTCGTTGTAATCCATGCAGCGAATCATCAGCGCGTTGGCCAGCGCCGCCGACACCGCGTCCACGCGCTTGCCGCTGCCGATCACCGTGCACGGCCCGCGCCCGGCGATTTCGTCCAGCACCTGCAACGCGATGATCACGTCATGCTGCCGGTATCCGCCCAGCGCGCACCCCAGCGAATCCAGGAGGAAACGCTTCGCCTGGTAGATCGCGTCAGGCGACAGGTCTTCGAATTTCAGCGAGGCCGCGAATTTTGAGATGGGTCCGGTGATCGTCATAGGCTCGTCTACGGTCGACGGTCTACGGTCGACGGCGGCAAAGGTCCAAAGTGTCGACCGTCAGCCGTCGACCGTCGACTACTTCAAATTCTTGAACGGCTCATACGCCATGAAGTCCGCGTGGTGCACGATGGTGGCTTCGGTGGAGCGTTTCACCAGGTCACCCTCGGCGGCATGGGCGGCGATGACGTGGCAGACCGCGTCGGGCACGCCGCATTCCATCGCCAGCGCCACGCCGGTGAACGGATGCCTTAGCATCTCGCCGCGCTTCGACTGGCGCGTCTTGCCGTTCACGTTTTCGTATTCGAGCAGCTTGCCGACGTCAGCCAGGATCGCGCCCGCGATCACCACGTCCATGTCGATGGCCAGCGCGCGCCCCATGTGTTCCCGCATGGCTTCCGCCGCCCGCCGCGCGATATGCACCACGCAGCGCTTGTGCTCCATGAAAGTCGCCGGGCAGTTGGGCACCAGCAGCGTGAAGGGGATGCGGCTGAGGTCGTCGGGCGCAAGCGGCGACAGCTCAAAGGCGCGCTCCCAAGTACGCGCGACCCGCTCGCGTAGGCCAACATTCTGAATCCACTCCAGCTCCGGCCAGAGCCGGCGGACGGCGTCGTGCAGCGTGCTGGCAGCCGCGTCAGGCATGGTCAGCGCCTCCAGGCCAAACCGCTAAGGATACCTTATCCACAAATGTTCTACGTGGAACATCTGTGGATCGTCGTGCGGCTTGAGGATCGCAGTCAAAAAGAAACCCGGGGCTGCGCCGCCCCGGGTTCACTTTGCTCGCGCGTCCCTGTTTTGAGCGCGTCGCGAGCGGTCCCTATCTCCGTGCCTTGCCGTTCTTGCCCGCCAGTGCCACATGCTTCCCGGCGGCCTTGGAGGTGCCGTTCGAGAACAGAATGGCGTCGGCCTGCTTCTTGTCCACGTCCATGATGTAGTCGAGGCCGCTGACGCGAGCGCCTTCGGGCGTGAGGCTGCAGATGTCGTCGCGGGTGATGTACTTCAGCGCGAACTTGCGCGCGCCGGTCATGAACTGCCGCAGACCCTGTGCCAGCCGCTGGTTGTAGGTGTAGACGCCGATGGCGCCGGTGGGCAGCTTCTTGAAGCGGTCGCCGAGGATGTGGCGCAGCTCGTGGGCGGTGACGAAGATCTCGTCCACGCCGAGGCCGAAGCGCTGGATGTAGATGGGCAGGTTCTGCGCTTCGATTGCCTTGCCGATGTTCTTGGCGACCATGGCCGCGGCCAGCGGAGCGCGGGCGTAGGCGATGAGCTTCACGAACGGAGCGCCGAGGGCGAAGCCCTTGAACATCTGATCCTCGAAGGTGAAGCCGCCGGCGAGCGCCAGGTCGGGCAGGAACATCTTCTTGCTGGCCAGCTTGCAGTAGTACTCGTAGACCAGCGAGTGCAGCTCGACGGTGGGGATGCCCCACTCATTCATCATGCGCCACGGGCTCATGCCGGTGCCGCCGCCGGCGCCGTCCACGGTGAGCAGGTCGAGCTCGCAGATGGAGGCGTACTTGACGGCGCGCGCGGTGTCCTCGGGACGATACGCGCCGGTCTTCAGCGTGATGCGCTTGGCGCCGCACTTGCGCAGCTCCTCGACGCGCTTCACGAAGCCATCTTGCGTGACCATGCCGACGCGGGAGTGGCGCTCGAATTCATGGAAGGCGCCGCGCTTGAAGGCCTCGACGACAAGAGGATCGGTGGGGTTGGGCAGCACGATGTAGCCGCGCTTTTGCAGTTCCTGCGCCTTGGCGAGGTCGCGGATCTTGACTTCGCCGCCGATGTCCTTGGCGCCCTGTCCCCACTTCAGCTCGACCGATTTGACGCCGAGATTCTTGATGGCGTATTCCTGCACGCCGAGCATGGTGTCCTCGACGTTGGCCTGGAGGATGACCTCGCCGAAGTCATCGAGCTGCCAGTCGCGGTAGGAATCCACGCGCCACTTCAGCTCGGGCGCGGAGATGACCTTGCCATTGGCAAACTGCGAGTTCATGTCCATGCCGGTGACGTTCTCGCCGATGGCCATGGGCACGCCGCTGATCGCCAGGCCGGCCGCGTATTCCGGCCAGTTGTTCTTGGCGACGTTGGTGGAACCCATGGCGGCGCCGATGAACGGGAGGCGGCACTTGATGCCGTTCTTCTTGTCGGCCCCGATGGTCTGCTCGAGGTTGACGTTGGGGAACAGCGCCTTGTTGCTGTCCGGTTCGCAGCCCCACGCGCCTGCGCAGCGCCCGAGGATGGTGAAATGCGACAGGTCGACCGGGTAATCCTTCTGCGAGGCGGTGGTGATGATCCCGAACGGCTGCGGGTAGATCATCTCCGGGCCGCGGTAGGCCGACTTGCCGATCTCGCACATCCCGATGCACCCGTCAATGCAGGTGGTGCACATTCCGCTGAGCGAGCTAACCGAGTCTGCGGTGCGGTTCTTGGTCAGCGTGGCCGCGGAAGCGTTGAGGCGTGTATAAGTCATCGGTTTTCTCCTAATTTTTTCCTGCGCGAAGCTTGATTGGGACTTCACTGCGAATCGGACCGGTCAGCTCGCAGGCATGGCACGGTTCCAGAAAGCACATAGCGTCGTCGTAGCTTTGGAAGCAGACGGGCGCGAAATTCAGGCATCCGCTGCACAGCGCGGTGGTGGCCGTGGAGGCTTGGCACCGCAGTTCGCAGACGGGGCAGGCATAGATGCAAGCGCCGCACTGGCGGCACTTGTCGCTGGTGATGTCGAAGGGTCGGGAGACGCGGCGGTGGTGGCCGCGTCCGGAGAATCCGATGGCGCCGGCCATCATCTGCTGCTCGCAGATGCGCACACAGAGCCCGCACTGGATGCAGTGCTCGTTGTGCGTGTCGTAGCGGCACTGGCGCACGCCATACTCGCTGGCCAGGTCCTGGATGGTCTTGGACTGCGGGCAGGTGGCGACGTAAAGCTCCAGCAGCAGCTTGCGGGCCCGCTGCACGGTGGCGGAGTTGGTGCGGACCTCCATGCCGTCCTGCGCCGGGAGCGTACAGGCACTCAACAGGCGGGTACGCCCGTTGGCGCCCATGCTGACTTCCACCACGCACAAGCGGCAGGCGCCGATGTCGCGCAGGCCGTCGTCGTGGCACAGCGTGGGGATGGGAAGACCGAGGAAGCGGATGGACTCCAGCACGGTAGTGCCGGGTTCCACTTCCACCGAAATGCCGTTGATCCTCAGCTTCGGCACGAGATCGCTCCTAAGAAACCAGCACGGCTTTGGGTTGACACACTTCCATGCACGCGCCGCATTTCGTGCACTTGGCCTGGTCAATTTTGTGGGCGTGATCCTTTTCGCCAAGGATCGCGGTGCCGGCGCAGACCTTCACGCAGGCGCCGCAGCCGTCGCAGATGGTCGGGCTGATCTCATACATGATCAGCTTCTTGCACACCTTGGCCGGGCAGACCTCGTCGCGGATGTGCGCCAGGTACTCGTTGCGGAAGTAGCGCAGCGTGGTCAGGACCGGGTTGGCGGCGGTCTGGCCGAGGCCGCACAGCGATGTTTCCTTCATCAGCCAGCCAAGATCCTGCAGTATGTCGAGGTCCTCTTCCTTGCCGCGCCCCTCGCAGATGCGCGTCAGGATCGCCTTCATTTCCTGCGTGCCCTGGCGGCAGGGGAAGCACTGGCCGCAGGACTCCTCTTCGAGGAACTCCATGAAGTAGCGGGCCACGTCCACCATGCAGGTGGAATCGTCCATCACCACCATGCCGCCGGAACCCATCATGCTGCCGGCCTTCTGGAGTTGCTCGTAGTCAATCTTCAGGTCCACCAGGTCGGCGGGAATACACCCGCCGGAGGGGCCGCCGATCTGCACCGCTTTCAGCGAACGGCCGTTGGGAATGCCGCCGCCGATGTCGTAGATCATCTCGTGCAGCGTGATCCCCATGGGCACTTCGACCAGGCCGGTGTTGTTGATCTTGCCCACCAGCGAGAACACCATCGTGCCCTTGCTCTTTTCCGTTCCGATGGCGGAATACCAGTCGGCGCCCCGGTTCACGATGTGGCCGACCGAGGCCCAGGTCTTCACGTTGTTGATGACCGTGGGCTTGCCGAACAGACCCTTTTCGACCGGATACGGCGGACGGGGGTGAGGCTCCCCGACGCGGCCTTCGATAGACGCGATCAGCGCGGTTTCTTCGCCGCACACGAATGCGCCCGCACCCTGCACCAGGCGGATGCGGAAGCTCAGCCCGGTGCCAAGAATGTTGTCGCCCAGCAGGCCCAGTTCTTCCGCCTGCTTGAGCGCGATATCGAGGTGCTTGACCGCGAGCGGATACTCGGCGCGGACGTAAACGAAGCCCTGCCTTGCCCCGAGCGCGAAGGCGCCGATGATCATGCCCTCGATCACGCTGTGAGGATTGCCTTCCAGCAGCGAGCGGTCCATGAACGCGCCGGGATCGCCTTCGTCGGCATTGCAGATGATGTAGCGCTCGATTTCGCCGTGGCCGTTAGGCTTGCCGTTGGCGCGGCACAGGCTCCACTTCAATCCGGTGGGGAAGCCGGCGCCGCCGCGTCCGCGCAGGCCGGATTTGGTGACGGTTTCCACCACTTTCTCCGGCGTCATGCCGCCGAGAACTTTCGCGACCGACGCGTAGCCGCCGACGCGCAGGTAATCGGTGATCTGCTTGGGATCGATGCGGCCGTTGTTGGCGAAGAGCACGCGGGTCTGGCGGGCGTAGAACGGGACTTCCTCTTCCGTCAGGCACTTCTTGCCGCTGACCGGGTCCTTGTAGAGCAGTTTTTCGACCGGCTTGTGGCCGTTGCAGACGCTGGCGACGACGTCGGCGGCGCTGACGGCGGTGACCCGGTTGTAGAAAGTGCCCTCGGGCCAGACCAGCATGACCGGGCCGCGCTCGCAGAAGCCGTGGCAGCCGGTGCTCTTGACGTCAATTTTGTCCTGCATGCCGGCCTTGTCGACCGCCTTGCGCAGCGCGGTCAGCAGGTCTTCGGCGCCCGCGGCGCTGCAACCGCTGCCGGCGCAGACCGTCAGGCAGGGACGCTGCGCGTCTTTATCTTTGCCGGCGACACACTCGGCGCGCAGTTTCTCCAGTTGCTCGATTGAATTCAGCCTTGGCATCGGATGTCCTCGCGCTACTGCGCTGCTTCTGCTTTCACCGCTGGCTTGCTGTAATACTTCTTCAGCATGCCTTTCACCTTCGCCTGGGTCATGGCCGGATGAGTGCTGTCGTTGACGCGCACCACCGGCGCCAGCCCGCAGCAGCCGACACAACGCACTGTGCGCACCGTAAATTCCATGTCGGCGCTGGTGCCCGGGGCGGGCAGCTTCAGGTCGGTGAGCACGCGGTCCAGTACCTTGGGCGCGCCGCGCACGTGGCAGGCGGTGCCCAGGCATACCTGCACCAGGTTGCGGCCCACCGGCTCCAGGCTGAAGCAGTTGTAGAAGGTGGCGACGTGGTAAACGTCGGGCAGCGGCACGTCCAACTTGAGCGCGACCTGGCGCAGCATGGGCTGCGGCAAGTACCGGTATTTGTTCTGAATTTCCTGGAGGATGGGAATCAGGCTGGAACGCGTCTGGTCAAATTGGGCCAATATTTCCGGGATGACTTCAGTCTCCGTCGCCATAGGTTTCCCTCTGCGTTACACCAGCTTCACTCTTTCGGACTGCGGCGCCACAGGAAGTGGGTGCAGTTCCACACGTCAACGTGCTGCTTGAAATCGGGCTGGCCCGCTTTTACGGACTCGGGCTCAGCGGGTTCGGCGGCTTGTTCGTCGGCCACGATGAAATTCTCAACGTAGCTGGCGAGCTTATGGCCAAGGTCGGTTTCCTTCAGCCGGTCCAACATTTCTTTTTGAGGTAGTTCCCCGCGACCTTCACACAGCGGGCACTTGAGCAGGTGGTACTTAGAGCCTTTCGGCTGGTCACTCATTAGGGGTCCCTCGCGGCGCGTGCGCCGTCCGCTTAACAGGTGATTACATCCCCCGACGGGCGAATTGGCAGTGAGGCATATCACGTGTTTCTGTGATTAGAGCAATCGGTTTTTTCGATAGCGGGGGCCGTGGGCGGGCCTAAGAGGAGGGAAATCGCGGGGAGGGGGGTGCTGGCGAATCGGCGGAGTTTTTGGGTTACTTGCGATTAGCCGATAATCGACAATCACCTCTTCCACACACATACTCGCACATTAAACGCAGGCCCATTCCGGAACTCTTCCCTCAACAGGCTCTTGTTGACGATTGAATTTCCTGCGCGCTGCCGTATCCTTTCGCTAAGGCAATTTCGCATTCCGGCCTGAAGAGGCTACATGCCTGCACGATCGCTGCTCCTCGTCGCCACTGCCTTCGCCGCTCTGGCATTCTCGCAACAAGCCTCCGTGCCCGCTGCCGTTCCCGCTGCAAAGGGAGCGTCTCTCGAGCCGATGTGTTTGGCCGCAGGAAGCGAGGCTTTATGAGGACGCGGAGCATCGAGGAGCTGCAAGCATCGGAGTTTCCGGGTGTTGATCCCGAGAAGTTCACGGAGTGGAAAGAAGCAGTCATCCGCGCGAGGCCAAAAACCAAAATAATTTTCATTATCATGGTCGTGAGCTTCTTTCTGTTTTTGCCAGCACCACTAATCGGCCTAGGCGTGTTGTTTCTTCTGTTGGTCGTTTCCGCCCTCGTCAGTCGCCCGTCGTACCGTTTGCAAAAGGAACTGGGACTTACGTGGGCTCTGGTCAGGGAAGCTCGCAAGCGTCCGTCACCCCCCGCGCCGATAGAGTCGCGGAGAAAGTGTCCGCGTTGCGCTGAGTGGATCCAGCTTGAGGCGGTGGTCTGCCGGTTCTGCGGACACGGCTTTACTCCCGATGAAGTGCAGCGACAGACGTCGTTACAGCGGGAAGGTCTTGAGGCCGATCGGGCCCCCCTGATAGCTCGAGCTCAGCAGGCAACAGCGCGGAGGCGGTTGACCACTCTCAAGTGGCTCTATTACACCGCGGCGACAGTGAACGGTTTTCTTGCGTTAGTCGGTTATGCCGGAGTCTCGACTGAGAAACACCCAGAGAATAAAATCTTCGCCATTGTTCTGCTTAGCATTGGCTTGACGGTCATGGTTCTCTTCAGCGTAGCTGCTTGGAGTATCGGGAAGAGAAAAAAATGGGGCCGACCTCTGGCGCTGGTTATCGGCGCCGTATCTTTGCCCGCATTTCCCATAGGTACGGCTCTGGGTATTTACGCTTTGGTCGCGCTTTCCTCCCACGAAGGGAAAAGAGCGTTTGCCAGCTGAAGCGGAGGAGTTCTGGAAGCTTCTGGTAACTGGCGATAGCGGCACTTATCGCAAGTTACACCGCAGCAACTAAAGGCACTTGCCACTCGCCGAACTCACTCCCGGGAAGAAGCACATCGGCGTGTCCTTCGACGTGCGCAATCCGGGACGCATCTCGAACAGCGCGGGAATGCAGTTCACGGTGATGGCGGCGGTCGCCAGGTCGCCGTGGGTGCCGCCGGGCACGGTGAGGGTCAAATCGGGCGTGCCCTTGATGCTCACCGTGTCCACCGAATCGGGCGCGCCCAGGTACATCTCCAGCTTCAGGTCCACGTTCACCTGGCCCGCCGCCGAAATCCCGTGCGCCACCTGGCGGACGCCCACCACCCTGCCCTTGGGGACGTCGAAATAGTCGGTCTTGACGCGCTCTTTGGCAATCACCGGCTCAATCACTTCTTCGATCTTGACAACCTCGAGGCCGAGGCCGTCGGCGACCATGCCCACCGACTCCGGCAGGCCGTGGTGCTTGATGACGCCGGCCTTCACCTGCGCCTGGAACAGTTCCACCGTCATGCCGGAGCCGATTTTCGCCTGCAACGGCTGGCGCCGCTTGCTGGCGTTCACGATGCGATGCCCGCTGGCGTGCGTCACATTCTGGCAGGCGGTGGCGAGCGTCAGGATGAGCTTGTCGAGCACGAAGCCGGGATTGACGCCGGTGCCGAGCAGCACGACCTTGTGCTGGCGCGCCACTTCGTCGAGATGCTTGGCGAGTTCAGGGTGCTTGCGGAAGGGGTACGACAGCTCCTCGCAGGTGGAGACCACGTGCAGCCCGGCGCTAAGGCAGTCGGTGAGTTGGCCGGCCACCGACTTCAGGTGGGACAAGGTAGTGTGCACGACCACGTCGGCGCCGGAGCGCAGCACGGTCTTGCTGTCGGAACTTATCTTGACGCCGATTTCGCGGTCGGCGCCGGCGACCGTGCCGAGGTCCTTGCCGACTTTTTTCGGGTCCACATCAATGGCGCCGACGATCTGGATGGCGGGCTTGGTGAGCATCAGGCGCACCATGCCTGCGCCGATGGGGCCAACGCCGTACTGGATGACGCGAATCTTGCCCATGAATGCTAGTCCTCCGAAGATGAATGGCTCGGGATGAAAACTGGCTATGGTACAGCATCAACCGCGGATTTCCACGGATGAACGCGGATCGGAAAAGGAACAATTCACGATCCGTCTTGATCCGCGGGAATCCGCGGCTAAGCCTTCACCGCCACTGCCAGCGCAAGTGGCTCCAGCTTCGCCGTGAAGTGACGCAGGAAGGGCGCTTCGTAGCTCAGTTTCAGGCCGCGAATTTGCTCGCGCCGGCGCCACACTTCCAGGATGATCTCCACCACGTAGTCAATGTGGCTCTGGGTGTACACCCGCCGCGGGATTGCCAGCCGCACCAAATCCATTTTCGCCGCCGCGCCGAACATCAGCGTGCCGATCTCGACCGACCTGATTCCACCTTCCAGGTAAAGCTCGGCCGCCAGCGCCACGCCCGGGAATTGCTCCGGCGGAACGTGCGGGAGGAACGCGCGCGCATCGAGGTAAATGGCGTGTCCGCCGGGCGGCTGCACGATGGGTACGCCCTGCGAAGCGATATGGTTTCCGAGGTACCCGGTCGAGGTGATGCGGTAGCGCAGGTAATCCTCGTGCAGCGCCTCCTGCAATCCCACGGCGACCGCCTCCAGGTCGCGCCCCGCCAGACCGCCGTAGGTCGGATAGCCTTCGGTCAGGATGAGCAGATCTTTTTCCTGCTGCGCCAGCAGGTCGTCATTGGTGCACAGGAAGCCGCCGATATTGGCCATACCGTCTTTCTTGGCCGACATGGTGCAGCCGTCGCCGCAGCGAAACATCTCCTGCGCAATCTGCTTGGGCTCCCGGTTGGCGTATCCCGGCTCGCGCAGCTTGATGAAGTAGGAGTTCTCGGCGAAGCGGCAGGCGTCGAAGTACAGCGGAATGTCGTGCTTCCGGCAGACCGCGCTGACGGCGCGCACGTTTTCCATGGACACCGGCTGGCCGCCGCCGGAGTTGTTGGTGACCGTAAGCATGACCAGCGGAATGCGCTCGCGCCCGACGCGCGCGATTAACTCCTCCAACGCGCCGACATCCATGTTGCCCTTGAAGGGATGTTGCAACGAGGGCTGACGCCCTTCAGGGATGGGCAAATCCACCGCCTCGGCGCCGACGTACTCGATGTTGGCACGCGTGGTGTCGAAGTGGGTGTTGTTGGGCACCACGTCGCCCTTCTTGCACATGACGTGGAAGAGGATGCGCTCGGCGGCGCGGCCC
This sequence comes from Terriglobia bacterium, assembly GCA_020072845.1. Taxonomy (NCBI): domain Bacteria; kingdom Pseudomonadati; phylum Acidobacteriota; class Terriglobia; species Terriglobia bacterium. The sequence continues at coordinate 139,184 of JAIQGF010000004.1, read as the reverse complement.
TGGTGGGTGGGGATCACATGCTTGTAGCCGAAGATGTCCTGCACCGAGTCGCGGAAGTGGTCGAAGCTCTTGCTGCCGGCGTAGCTTTCGTCGCCCTGGATCATGGCCGCCCACTGGTCGGTGGACATGGCGCCGGTGCCGGAGTCGGTGAGCAGGTCAATGAGCACGTCTTCCGCCGGAAGCAGAAAGAGGTTGTAGTGCGCCGCGCGCAGCAGCTCCTCGCGCTGCTCGCGGGTGGTCCAGCGGATGGGCTCGACGCTCTTGATGCGGAAGGGCTCGATGATGGTCTTAATCATTGGTGATTCAGCAGTTCGTGATTTGGTGATTTCCCATGCTGCAGCGGCAAATCATACGCTCGTGCCGCTACCATTGTAGTGCTCCAGGTCACAAAAGGAAGGCGCCCTTGAGCGGCCCATAATAATTGCCTGCAATGCTTGTCTATTCGGTAGCATCCGCCGAGGCGTAGAGCAACCGAGCATTTGGCGGCCTGCTGGAATTGACGGCACGCAAGGCTGCCTCCGGGTTGCCGCCGAGTACTGCCATCGCATTCAATACGGCGGGGACGTAGTTGCGGGTTTCCTTCGGCAGCGCGCGCTGGATGCTCGAAAAACTGTGTTGGCCGGTACGCGCCGCCGCGTGCTCCACTGCCTGCTCTCCAGCGTTGTAGGCGGCGAATACCAATTGCCAATCACCGAACTGCTGGTGCAGGTCGCGCAAATAGCGGGCAGCCGCACGCGTGGATTTCACGGCTTCGATCCGTTCATCATGCTCGGCGGTAACCGCCAGACCGTAGCGCCGCGCGGTGCCCGGCATGAACTGCCAGAGGCCGCGCGCGCCTTTGGGGGAGAGTGCTGTAGGTTGGCCGCCGCTCTCGACCAAAACAATCGCGCTTAGCTCCGAGGGCACACCTTCCTGCCGGAGGATGGGTTCTATCGTCGGCCGGAGTTGCTGGACGCGCTGAACAGCAGCGCGCACCCGCACGAGAGAGTCGATCGTCGTCGTGGTTGATGAGCGGCCGGCGGCACCCGCGGCCACTTCCGGAGTCTTCATCCATGGCTTGTCGGCTACCGCTGCCGCCAGTGCCCTGTCAGCAGCATCGCTGAGACTGGCGTGCCACCCTGCGAACACGTCCTGCGCCTGAACAGATTCCGGCACCGGCTGCGACCCCTGCGCCCAGATCGTTCCGGACAACAGCATTGGAATTATCAATGCGCGCACGGGTCCCACGAGGCGATGAAGTACGTTAAACATGCACCACCTCTTGCTGCGGCTCCGGTGTGAGCTGCGTCGGCTGGTTCTTCTTTAGTCCCGGTTTCACCTCAAAGTTCCACTTCCAGATGGCGAAGATCGGGGGATAGATCATCAGCTCCATCAGGAATGAGGTCAGGATGCCGCCGATCATGGGCGCTGCGATGCGTTTCATCACGTCGCCACCGGCGCCCACCGACCACATAATCGGGAGAAGGCCGAAGAGCATGCAGGCAACGGTCATCACCTTGGGACGCAAGCGCTTGACCGCGCCGTTCACAATCGCTTCTTTTAAATTGTCCCAACTGTTCATCTGCCCCTTGTTGATCGCGTCGTGGTACGCGAGGTCGAGGTACAGCAACATGAAGACCGCCGTTTCGGCATCCACGCCAAGCAGGGCGATGAGGCCGACCCAGACGGCAATGCTCATGTTGTAGTTCAGCAAGTAGAGGAACCAAATGGCGCCGATGGCGGAGAACGGAACGGCGAGCAGGATGATTCCCGTCTTCACGGCGGAGCCGGTGTTGAAGTAGAGCAGCAGGAAGACGATGAAGAGCGTGACCGGCAAAACGATCTTCAGCCGTTCCTTTACGCGCTGCATCGATTCGTATTGCCCGCTCCAAACCAGCTGATAGCCGGCAGGGACACCGACCTTCTGCCGGACCGCATTCTTCGCATCGGTGACGTAGCTGCCGATGTCGCGGCCGCTCACGTCGACGTAGACATAGCCGCTCAGCCGGCCATTCTCGTCGCGGATCATGCCGGGGCCGGTCTTGAGCGAGATGTCAGCGAGCTGCGCCAGCGGAACCTGCGCTCCCGACGGCGTGTTGACCAGCACCCGCTGGAGCGCATCCAGGTCGGAACGGTAGTCGCGAAGGTAACGGACGTTCACGCTGTAGCGTTCGCGCCCTTCCACCGTCGTCGTGACCGGTTCGCCGCCGATGGCCGACATCAGCACTTCATTGGCATCATCAATCTTCAGTCCGTACCTTGCTAACTGATCCCGCTTGAGGTCGAAATCGAGGAAATAGCCACCGGTGGTGCGCTCCGCGAACACGCTGGTCGTGCCGGGGATGCTCTTCAGCGCGGTCTCGACCTGCTCGCCTATCTTTTCGATCTCGCCCAGGTCGGAGCCCAGGACCTTGATTCCGAGCGGGGTGCGCACCCCTGTGGTCAGCATGTCAATGCGGGCCTTGATCGGCATGGTCCAAGCGTTGGCGACACCCGGAATCGAAAGCGCCTCATTCATCCCGCCCGGACCGTAGATCAATTCCTGCGTGGTTTTGTGGTCGGGCCAGAAGCGGCGAAGGATGTTCTGTGCCCAGTTGGGCGCCGATTTCGAGTAAAACCGCTCACGCCTTGGCCACTGCGTTTGCGGCTTGAGCACGACAACGGTTTCCATCATCGAGTACGGCGCCGGGTCGGTGGCGCTTTCAACGCGACCGGCTTTGCCGAACACACGATCAACTTCGGGGAACCTCTTGATGATCTTGTCCTGCACCTGGAGCAGATTGGTGGCTTCGGTGACCGACATTCCGGGCAGCGTCGTCGGCATGTAGAGCAGCGTGCCTTCGTCGAGCGGCGGCATGAATTCGGAGCCGAGCTTGAAGAACACCGGAACGGTCAGCGCCATCGCAATGACAGCCACTGCGATCGTCTTCCACTTGTGCTCCAGGGCAAACTCACACACGGGATGGTAGATCTTCATCAAGGGCCGGCTGATGGGATGGTTCTCTTCCTTGTGTATCTTCCCTATGGCGACGGCACTCACCATGCGGGCCAGCCACCTCGGGCGGAAACTGAAGGGACGTGTGCGTCCAAATAGCAAACCAACGGTCGCCGGCACGAGCGTAATGGCCAGCACGGCGGCAATCGCCATGGCGAAGTTCTTGGTGAATGCCAGCGGCTTGAACAGCCGTCCTTCCTGCGCCTCCAGCGTGAACACCGGCAGAAACGAAACGGCAATCACCAATAAGGCGAAGAAGCTGGGCCCACCGACTTCCTTGATGGCCGACAGCAGCACAGCCGAACGATTCCCCGGCTTGCCTTCCGCCTCCCAGCGTTCCAGCTTCTTATGAATCTGCTCGACGACGACCACGGCGGCGTCCACCATCGCCCCAATTGCCACGGCAATGCCGCCCAGCGACATGATGTTGGCCGTCATGCCCGACATCTGGATGGGAATGAACGCCAGGATCACGGTGAGCGGAATGGCGGTGATCGGGATGATGGCGCTCGGGAAGTGCCACAGAAAGATCAGGATCACCAGGCTGACGATGATCAACTCTTCCAACAGCGTGCGCTTCAGGTTGTCCACCGACCGGTCGATCAGATCGGAGCGGTCGTAGGTGGGCACGATCTTCAGCCCTTTGGGCAACGTCGGTTCAATCTCGGAGATCTTCGCCTTGACGCGCTCAATTACTTTCTGGGCGTTCTCGCCGAAGCGCATGATCACCACGCCCCCGACGACTTCGCCTCTGCCGTCGATCTCTGAAACGCCTCGCCGCATGTCCGGGCCGTAGGTCACCGTGGCCACATCGCGCACCAGCACCGGGGTACCGGTTTGCTGGTTGACCATCAGCGGGATACTCGCAATATCAGCGAGCGATTTGATATAGCCGCGTCCCCGCACCATGTATTCCCGGCCGGTCTGCTCGACAAGGCGTGCGCCTACATCGTTGTTCGACCTCTGTACGGCATCCACAACCATGTTTATGGGGATCTTGTAGGCGAGCAGCTTGTTGGGATCGACGTTGATTTGGTATTGCCGCACGAAGCCGCCAATGGGCGCGACTTCGGCTACACCCGGCACCGCTTGCAGCGCGTAACGCAAGTACCAGTCCTGGTAGCTGCGCATTTGGTCAAGCGAGTACTGACTGGTTTCGTCGACGAGCGCGTATTGATAGACCCAGCCGACCGCGGTCGCGTCCTTGGCCAACTCGACATTGACGCCCTTGGGGAGCCTCGGCGTAACCGAGTTCAGGTACTCCAGGGTGCGGGAACGAGCCCAGTAAATATCAGTGCCTTCCTCGAAGATGATGTAGACGTAGGAATACCCGAAGTCGCTGAAGGCCCGGATGTCTTTCACCTTGGGCATGCCGAGCAGAGCCGAGGTGATGGGGTAGCTGACCTGGTCTTCCATGATGTCCGGGCTGCGGTCCCACTTCGCGTACACGATGACCTGCGTGTCCGACAGATCGGGGATGGCATCGATCTTGGTGTTCTTCAACGAATGCCAGCCGAACAGAACGCCCACGGCGATAAAGAGAAAGACCAGGAACTTGTTCTTGGCGCAGATTTCGATAATGCGGTCAATCATGGCTTTGCCTCCCCGGCATTAACGCCGGCGAGCATTTCGTTCATGGCGAGAACCGTCCCGCCATTCTTAGCAGCGAACGTGTCGGCGTCACCACGAGAGGCAAAAGCGAATGTCCCTGGCGAGCAGCGGTCGAACGCGGTTTTCTCCACCTGCTTCATCTCATTGAGGTGGGTCATGTCGTGCGCGCAGGCGTTGATGCGGCTGCCGTCCACGTACCAGGCTTGGCGTGGATCGAGCTTGCGGCCGGTGCCGTAGTCGGTCACTTCGATCAGCCGAACCAGCTTGTGTTCCTGAAGACCTTCGGTCACCGCGCAGTGCGCACAGCACACCCGCTGGCGCCGCGTTCCGATCTCGGCAATCACCCCCGCTTTGGGGTTGATGTGGCGCGCGCAGATGTTGCAGAACTCTTCCGAGTGCCGATGCAAACTCCACTGTCCGGCGATCAGCAATCCGGCGACGAACACCAGCAGCACCAACGCAGCGATTGAAAATTTGCGTGCCATCATTCCTCCGTTCGGGGCCCCCGCAACGCGCCGGTTTTGCGCGTTGTGGGGCTGTTAGTGCTGCATCGAGCCCGTGGCGCTCTTCAGCCGGCTCTCGGAATCGATCAGGAAGTTGCCCGAGGTGACGACGGTCTCACCAGCCTTGAGCCCCGACAGCACCAATACTTTGCCGTCCAGCTTGGCGCCCGTCGTGATCTTGCGCGGCTCGAAGTAGCCGTCCTTATGGGCCACGAACACGGTTTGTTCCTTGCCGGAATCAAGCACCGCCTCTTGTGGAACGACGATCTGGTCGCCGTAGCTGACCTTCAATGCGACATCGGCAAACATCTGCGGCTTCAACTGGAAGTCGGGATTCGGAAACTCCAGGCGTACCTTTACCGTTCGCGTCGTCGGATCGACGGTCGGGTAGATGAACGACACGCGACCGTTCCATTTCTTGCCGGGATAGTAGCTGAGCTGCATCTCCGCATGCTGGCCGATCTTCACGAATGGGACCTCGTACTCGAAAATGTCCGCGTTCACCCAGATGGTGGAGAAGTCCGAAACCGTGTACAGCTCCGTGTCCGGGTTCACCGAGGTATTCGGGAAGGCTTTGCGGTCAGTCACGAAGCCGGCGATCGGCGAATAGAAGGTGAGCGTGCGACTGACCTGTCCCGTTTCATCGAGCTTCTTAATCTGCTCATCGCTGATGTCCCACAGCCTGAGGCGCTCGCGGGTCGAGCGCAACAGAGACTCCGAGCCTTGCGCCACCTCCGCGAATGCGGAAGCGCCGAGCGTCTTCTCGCCGCGCTTGGCGATCAGGTATTCCTCTTGCGTGGAGACCAGGTCGGGGCTGTACAGCGTAAATAGCGGCTGGCCCTTCTTCACCAACTGGCCGATGTAATCGACGAATACCTTCTCGATGAAGCCGTTGATCTTGACGTGAACGTGGGCAATCTTCGTCTCATCGGCGGTGACTTGCCCGGTCGTGCGCACGTCACGAATCAAGGTCTCGCGTTTCACCTCAGCGGTACGAACGCCAATCAGTTGCTGCTTCTCGGACGAGATCATCACCGAGCCAGGGGCCATGGTTGTGGTCTGCTCCTCGGCGTATTTCGGCACCAGGTCCATGCCGCAATCCGGCGCTTTGCCCGGCTTGTCGGCCTTGTACTGTGGGTGCATGGGGTCGTACCAGTAGAGGATCTTGCGTTCGTCTTTGGGCGCTGGGGCCGCGGCGCTTGGAGCAGGTGGCGTCGCTTGATCCGTGTACATGGGCACGAGGTCCATGCCATCCGGGGCCTTTCCAGGCTTGTCATAGTGGTGCTGTGGATTCATCGCGTCGTACCAGTAAAGGACCTTGCGCTCACCGCTTGCGGCCTGCTGTCGGTCATGGTCATGCTGAAACGCGGCGGTCACCTTGCCGCCGTACAGGACACTGAGGACAACGGCGATCGCGGCTGCTAGTGCAACGATGCGTACGAAAGTGTTCTTTGTCTGAACCATTGCGTGCTCCTTATTTGCTGTCGCGCCGCTGCGGGGCGCTCGTCGCAGGCAGCGACTGCGCACCGATCAGCTCAGCGCCGGTCAGCGCTTCCATGCGAGCCAGCGCCGTCTGGTAATTCGCCAGTTCGCGGTAGTAATCCGTCTCGTAATTCAGAACCGTCGTGAAGTTCCCAATGACCGTCAGAAAGTCCACGTTGCCGACCTGGTAGGCGGACATCGAGGACTCCAGGGCGAGCGAAGATTGCGGTACCACGCCTTGCGAGAAAAGCTTCAGAAGGTTGTCGGAGGCCTTTGCCGCCAGGTAGTTCTGTTTCAGATCGAAATAGAGTTCGTTCTGCCGGTTATCGCGGGCGCTCGACGCGCTCAGCTCTTCTTCCTTTGCCTGCCGGACTTCCTCGCGCTGCTTGGTCTTGTAGAAGACCGGAATATTTACCGTGAACGTCAGCCCGTGCATGTCCGGCATCATCGGACGTTGCTGGTACATGTAGCCGACGCTCAAGTCGGGCAGGGAATCCTTCTGCGCCAGGTTGATGGCCAGCTGATTGCGCTCGACCATCCTCTGCATCCGCTGATACTCGGGATCGTTTTGCCGGGCGAGTTTGTACAAGTCGTCGAGGGAATAGTTCAGCGGCGACTGGTTCGCAACGTCGGCTGCCGGCGGCAGCGGCGCATCGGGGCCGCGCGCCATGAGTGCGTTGAGCCGGGCCTGCGCTGTGGCCCGCTGCTGCTCCAGAACCGTCAGCTTCTGTAGCAACATCGAGATCTCGACCTGGGAGCGCAGGACGTCTGCCTGCATGCCTTTGCCAACGCGGTACCGGGCTTCGGAGATCTGCGACAGCTTCGTTAGCAGGTCGCGATTTTGCTGGGTGGTCCGGATCGCCTTGTCGTAAAACCAGTAGTCGTAATAGGCCGCCTTTACGTCGGCAGCAACGCGCCGGCGCACCGCTTCCACATCCCACTGGCTGGCATCGGCTTCTTTCGAGGCGATCTGCCCGCGCAGGTTGCGCTTGCCGGGAAACGGCAGCATCTGCATCGCGCTCACGCCGCGGTAGCTCGACGGATCTCCCGTCTGCACGCTGAACGGCTGGATATTGCCCATCCAGCCTATTCCGAAACTCGGGTCAGGCAGCGCTCTCGCCTGCGACACCTTGGCGCGCTGGGCGGCTGTCGTGTGCGCGGCACTCTGCACCGCGGGATTCTTCGCCAGTGCAGTCCGGACCGCGTCGTCTAATATCAGCACGCCCTGATCGGCTGCTGGTGCGGCTTGATCGTTGACGATCTGTGCTGTGACCTTCGCCCCCCTAGCGTCATCCGCCGCGACCGAGGCAGCGGAGACCAAGGCGATCAGGATGAGGATGAATCCTCTTTTGATCATCGCAATCTCTCTTTGACTAAACAGCGATTGGATACACAGGCTTCAGCGCCTGAATGGATCGCGAGAGAAAAGGGACGGGATCAGATGAGGAAGGTGCAGAGTACGGCCTGAGGCGATCCGGAAGGCAAAGGAGGCGTCGAGGCGGGCGAGTCGCATCTCGCCGGAACGATCACAGCGGCGAACGTACCCGGCGATTGCGGCGGAGTCACTGCTGTGCGCGAGCTGTCAGTCGGAACTTGCAGTTGCGTGCTTGGATTGGGTTTGCTTGAGGAGATGTCACAACAAGACGGGCCGCTTGTGACCGCCTGAACTGTGTAGGCAGCATGATGGGCGTTCATTGTCGCCATCATTGCGCAGTCGGGAACGCAGCCGTGCCGTGCCTCATCAGAGCTGGTCCAGCATGTGGACAGCGCTGCTGCCGGCGCGGCGAGTAGCGCAACTGCGAGTACCAGAGCTACGAATTTGAAGACCGAGGTCATTCAACCCTTCGGGACAAATAGTAAACGTGCGATGTACTTCGGGATGTGACGGAAATCACGCTCAGCGGTGACCTCATGAACTCCAAGCCAACCATTATAGACGGCGCGCCCGCTGTGACTCCGGTTCGACAGCGGGCGCACCCGGTCATAACCCTTGCAGACGGCTCAGAACCGGTGCCCGACTTTTTCGCCGCGAATTTCCAAACTTGCCATCGTGCCGTTCGTCTTCGGCGTCAGTTCGGTGCGAGCAACCACAGTGTTCAGCGGTTCGCGCGTGCAATTCACGCGCGCAATGACCTGTTCTTGATAGGGCGACATGCCCTCGGGCACAAAATTGCTGTCCACCATCTGGGAGAACTCGACGAAGTGCTCCTTGCCGGCGTCGATGTGGCGGACGAGATACTCTCCCGGTTTCAAGGTGACTCCCCCCAAATTCGCTGGAGTCGCGATCTTCAACTTGCCGGTTTTGCCGGCATGCTCGTGAATTACCGGCGTGGACGTGACCTGGGCCGTCTCCAGATAGTGGACGCCAGAATCGTCGTAATATTCCTGTTGCGCATAGGCCAAGCCGGCCATTGCCAGGATGATCGTAGCCAGCGCGGCCAAGTAATAGTTGGTTTTCACGTCAGTGCTCCTTTGCCTTCTCATTTCTTATTCGTTCGACATCGTGTCCGATGCTCGCTTCACACAAGGGCACGCTGCATGCCAACCGGGGATCGGGCATAACGACAACGTATTTTCATCAGGTTGGAAGTAGAAGCGCGCGAGACGAATGGCCGAAGATTGAGCCCTTTCGGGCACGCCTGGACGAAATGAGGCAGCACCGAAGCAGCGATCTCCGGTGCTAGAATCCTGGGCAGGTCAAATTCATGCGCCGTTATTTATCAGCGCGCGTGGCGGTGTTGCTCGCGGCGATATTCCTGATTTCCCTGCTGCACTACGAAACGCCAACCACTCACATCTGGGCGCATCCCATCCTGCAGCGCCTTTACTACATACCATTGCTGCTCATGGCGATCTGGTATGGCTGGCGCGGCGGAGTGTTGGCCTCGGCTGTCGCCGGCGTTCTGTACATTCCGCACATCAGGATGTCGTGGGGGGCGAATCCAGAATACAGCGCAACCCAACAAGTCGAGGTCGGGATGTTTTTCGTCATCACCGTCTTGACAGGCATTCTGGCGGACCACGAACGTGCGCAGCGCCACAAGGCGGAACAAGTAGCGCATGAGCTGGCTGGAGCCAACGCTGAATTGCAGGCATCCTTCGACCAACTCCGGCGCGCCGACCGGCTGTCAGCCATGGGTGAGTTGTCGGCCGGCCTCGCACACGAGATTCGCAATCCGCTGGGTTCGGTTGAAGGCGCGGTGCAGATTCTTCGCCGCGATCAACTGCCGGCCGACACGAAGAAGGAGTTCGGAGAACTGGCACAACGCGAACTCGATCGTCTGAAAGGGATCGTTACCCGGTTTCTTGACTTCGCGCGGCCACAACCGCCTCGCCGGCTGACCAGCGACCCTATGCTGCTGCTCGATTCGGTTGCCAAGCTTGCGGCAGAGACCGCCAAAATGGCGGGCGTGACCATCCGCGTCGAGGACTCCGGCCATCTTCCTGCAATCACCCTAGACCCGGAACAGATCAAGCAGGTGCTTCTGAATCTGGTCATCAATGCGGTGCAGGCCATGCCGAAGGGCGGTGAAGTTGTCCTCCGTGTTGTCTCGGAGGACTGCAGGATCCGGCTTGAAGTTCAAGATCATGGAGTCGGAATTGGCGAGGAAAACTTGGAGAGAATATTCGACCCATTCTTCACCACCAGGCAGGAAGGAACGGGACTGGGCCTCTCGATTGCCGAAAGGATCGTAACCCAGCACGGTGGCCACATCGAGCCGCGCCGTAATCCGGCAAATGGTATGACTTTTAGTGTGATTTTACCCACAACAAAGTCGGCACTCCTGGAAACAGTGGAGACAGAAAAGTGAGCGCCAGGGCCGTGATCCTCGTTGTGGACGATGACGCCGGCCAGCGGCGCTTGGTTGAGTTTTGGTTGCAGGAAGAAGGGTATGCCACCGTCACAGCGAACGACGGTGTTGCCGGTTTCCAGGCCTTTGAACAGCACGCCCCGTCGCTGGTCATTGCAGACATTCGCATGCCCGGCATGAGCGGTCTTGACCTGCTCAACCGGATTAAGGCGGTGAGCGCCGAGGCGCCTGTAATCCTGATCACTGCATTCGGAACAGTCACGGACGCCGTGGAGGCGATGAAGCTCGGAGCGGCCGACTACGTACTCAAGCCGCTGAATGCGGACGAACTCAAAGTAACGGTCCGGCGGACTCTCGAACGGCAGCAGTTGGTGGATGAAAACCGCTATCTGCGCGACTTGGCCGGCAGCTCCTTTCGTTTTGACAACATGGTTGCGCAGTCACGCAAGATGCGCAATGTGCTTGAGATTGCCGGCCAGGTCGCCCGCCGCGACTCTACCGTATTGCTCTCCGGCGAATCCGGAACCGGCAAGGAACTGCTCGCCAAGGCTCTCCACCAGAACAGTCTTCGTGCCGGTAAGCCATTCATCACTGTGAACTGCGGAGCGCTCCCCGAGACGCTGGCTGAATCCGAACTGTTCGGCCACCGCAAGGGCTCCTTCACCGGCGCCACCGCCGATAAAGCCGGCAAATTTGAGACGGCGAACGAGGGCACAGTCTTTCTCGATGAAGTTGGCGATTTGCCGCTCACCTTACAGGTCAAGTTGTTGCGAGTCATCCAGGAACGCGAAATCGACAAGATCGGGAATCCGCGCCCCATCAAGGTCAACGTCCGCATTGTTGCCGCGAGCAACCGCAACCTGAAGAACCTCGTGGAGGACGGCCAGTTTCGAGACGACCTGTACTATCGGCTCAGTGTCGTCACGATTGATATACCGCCACTCCGTGAAAGGCGGGAGGACATTCCTCTACTCGTGCAACACTTCCTTCAGAAGTTCCGGTCGCGTTATGACTTGCCGGCCGTCACTGCTTCCGATGAAGCCATGGAGAAGTTCTCGCAATATGGCTGGCCGGGTAACGTTCGTGAGTTGGAGAACGTGATCGAGCGCTTGGTGGTGCTCGGCAAGACCGACGTAATCCGAGAAGAAGACTTGCCGCCCGAGATGCGGCGGAGCGAATCGCGTATTGCAAGCATCGGCCTCAAGTTGCCCGACGATGGTATCGACCTTGAAGGTGTTGAGAGAGAACTCCTTCTGCGCGCCTTGGAGAAATACGCTTGGAACCGAACGCAGGCCGCCAAGTATCTGAACATCAGCCGCAAGACTTTGATCTACCGCATGGAGAAGTTCGGGTTGCAGCCAGCCAGTGAGCAACAGGACGGTCCGAAATTATCCTGACGCGCTAAGCAGAACCCCGAAGCAGTACAAACCGTTGAGGTGATCCAAGGAGTGGTTCTGGTGCAGGCTCCAAATCACAAATCACTAGATCACAAATTGACCCGCTTCATGGCGTGCGCGGGATAGCGCTCGCCGGATGCGGCGCCACGCGGCAGCAACTGGTTGATCCGCGCCAAGTCCTGGGGCGTAAGCGGGATGTTCACCGCCTGCGCGTTCTCTTCCAGGTACTTGATCCGCTTGGTGCCGGGAATGGGGACGGTGAACTCGCCCTGCGCCAGCAGCCACGCCAGCGCGAGCTGCGCCGGAGTGCAGCCCTTCTGCTTGGCGATCTCCTCCACGCGCTGCGCCAGTTCCAGGTTGCGGCGCAGGTTTTCATGCTGCAGCCGCGGCATGTTCTTGCGATAGTCATCGGGCACGTCCTGCGGACGCTTGATCTGCCCGGTTAGAAAACCTCGCCCCAGCGGACTGTAGGCCACGAACGTAATCCCGGTATCGCGGCACAGCGGCAGGATTTCCGCTTCCGGATCGCGCGTCCACAGCGAGTACTCGGTTTGCAGCGCGGCGATGGGATGCACCTTCTGCGCGCGCTGGATGGTCGCGGCCGCCGCTTCCGATAATCCGATGTGCCGCACCTTGCCCTGCTTGACCAGGTCGGCCATGGCGCCGACGGTGTCCTCGATCGGCACCTCGGGATCGACGCGGTGCTGGTAATAGAGGTCGATCTTTTCCATGCCGAGCCGCTTCAGGCTGGCGTCGCACGCCTGGCGGATGTAATCCGGCCTGCCGTTGACGCCGATCCAGTCGCCGTTGGCGGCGCGCACGTTGCCGAACTTGGTGGCCAAAAACACTTCGCCGCGGCGGCGTTTGATCGCCCGCCCGACCAGCTCTTCGTTGTGACCCATGCCGTACACGTCGGCAGTGTCGAGAAAGGTGATGCCGAGATCCAGCGAGCGGTGAATGGTGGCGATGCTCTCGTCGTCGTTGCGCGCGCCGTAGAACTCCGACATGCCCATGCACCCCAGGCCGATGGCGGAAATCATTTCCGTGGTGCGGTCCAGGCGGCGTTGTTTCATCGCGGGTTGGTTAGGAGAGCGATTTTCTTTTGTCATAAATTGTCTTTTGTCATAAGTAGTGGCTAGAACCTATCTCATAAATACGGAATCCGGTTTAACACTTTGATGCAACAGCGACTTGGAGCAAACCCAATGCATGCACCTCAGCGATGCGCAGTGGGAAGTGATCAAGCCGCTGCTGCGCGAAAAGCGACGAGCCGACGGACGCGGTCGGCCCTGGCGCGAGGCCCGCGCGGTGCTCGACGGCGTGCTCTGGATTCTGCGCACGGGCGCACGCTGGCGAGACCTGCCGCGCGAGTATCCGCCCTACCAGACGTGCCATCGCCGATTCCAGCAATGGGTGCGGGAAGGCCGTCTGGAGCGCATTTTGCGCGCCTTGGCCGAAGATCTGCTGCTCCGCGGAGCCCTCGATCTGGAGGAAGCCTTCATCGATGCTTCCTTCAGCAGTGCCAAAAAAGGGGCGATTGTGTTGGTCCAACGCGCCGCGGAAAAGGGACCAAGATCATGGCAATTGCGGACCGCCATGGTCTTCCTCTCGCCCTCTGGATTAGCAGTGCTTCGCCACATGAAAGCCGACTGGTCGAGCAAACCATCCGCGCCCGGTTCTGCCGGGCCACACCGCCGCGACTGATCGGGGACAAGGCTTACGACAGCGATCCGCTGGATCAGCGTCTGCGCCAGCAGTACGGCGTCGAACTGATTGCGCCCCACAACTTGCGGCGCAGCCGGCCCGCAACCCAGGATGGCCGTGTGCTGCGCCGTTACCGGCGCCGCTGGCACATCGAGCGGCTGTTCGCTTGGTTGCACAACTACCGCCGCGTGGTCACCCGTTGGGAATACCATGCGGCCAACTTCCTTGGCATGGTCCAACTCGCGTGCGTCTTGGTCCTGCTCAGGCATTTATGAGATGGCTTCTAGTGGTCAGTTGGCAAAACTTGCACCTGATCAAGAGATGGGATCGCGTGCGGTGAGGATGCACGGAATCGCGAGTGGCGCAAATTGCAAATCGAATCGGCAGAAACTGCACCCCAGTTGCAAAACGTAGGTCCCGACGCCTCGCCGGGGCCACACCTGGCCTGCCTGAAATCGTGGCTTTCGGCTATGCCGAGCGGGAGACTATTTGCTGTTTCTTCTTCCTCGGACACCCGCGTATGTGAACAGCCCGAGGAACACAGAAGTTGTCGCAACTCGAAAAATAACGTCCCCCACTTCCGGCGGCCACCACCACAGCTTCCCAGGCGGGAAGAAGAGCTGATACAAGCATTCCGAAGCCACAACGCCACCGCAGAGAAGGATCGTTGACACGACGAGTTTTCGGGCGGACCACTCCCAGGCGTACCATCCGTTCACGATTCCCAAGACGATTCCTGGAAGAAAATTGTCGAGAAGCGTCGTAATGCTGTCCCGCTTGCTTTCTGAAAGATAGAACGAACTAAGGGCGGGTACGGCATGGCTCGCCAGAAGCAAATGCAAGAGTACTTCAACGCCCAGCACCCCCGCAAAGTACCCGAAAATGACCGCCTCGCTTTTCCGTCGCATGAGGACCTAATCCTTACTCGAAGGGCGTGTGCGGCGAGGATGTACGGAATCGCGAGTAGGAATCCCCGGAAAAGACTAACCGCTGATTTACGCTGATTTACACGGATCTGAACTGAGCAATTTCAGATCCGCGGCGATCCGCGTGCATCCGTGAAATCCGCGGTTGCCTTTTTTCAATCTGCCGCTGCGGCCGTGCGCCCGTGTCCCGATTGCGCCGTCAGCGGCTGATACGTCTCCGGTCGGCGGTCGCGGAAGAATTGCCAGGTGCGGCGCACTTCTTCGATCATGTCGAGATCGAGGTCGGCCACCACCAGTTCATCCTTGTCGCGGCCCGCCTGGGCCACGATCTTGCCGCGCGGATTGCAGAAGTAGCTCTTGCCGTAGAACTCGCCGATGGCCCACGGCTTCTCCACGCCGACACGGTTAATCGCGCCCACAAAATATCCGTTGGCCACCGCGTGCGCCGGCTGCTCCAGTTCCCACAAATATTCGGAAAGGCCGGCGACGGTGGCCGACGGGTTGAAGACGATCTCCGCCCCGTTCAGCCCCAGGATGCGCGCGCCTTCGGGGAAGTGCCGGTCATAGCAGATGTACACGCCGACCTTGGCGTACTTGGTTTGAAACACCGGATAACCGAGGTCGCCGGGCGTGAAATAAAACTTCTCCCAGAAACCGGGGTGGCAGTGCGGGATGTGGTTCTTGCGATATTTGCCGAGAAACTTGCCGTCGGCGTCGATCACGGCGGCGGTGTTGTAGTAGAGCCCGGTCATCTCCTCTTCATAGACGGGGACGACGAGCACCATGCGATGCTGCGCCGCAACTTTCTGCATGAGCCTGGTGGTTGGCCCGTCGGGCACGCGCTCGGTCAGTTCGTACCAGCGCTCCTTCTGCTCGGCGCAGAAATATGGGCCGTAGAACAGTTCCTGGAGGCAGAGCACCTGAACTTTCTGCCTGGCCGCGTGCGCGATCATCTTCAGGTGTTTGTCCACCATCGCCTTTTTGATCTTCGCCAGCGGCTGATCCGGCCCGAGCACGTTCGTCGCCTGTATCAGTCCACACCGCACGTTGCGAGGCATAAGCCCTCCGCGAAAGCGTTGTCGGTTTTCGGTTATCGGTAGTCGGTCCTGCCGCGTTTAACCGAGAACCGAAAACCGAGAACCGAAAACCTCTAGAAACTAGAAACCAGAAACTGGAAACTCGTTCAGTCCGGCCAGCGCGACGTCACGACCTTGGTTTCCGTGTAGAACCGCACGCCGTCCTTGCCCAGGGCATGCAGGTCGCCGAAGAACGAGTTCTTCCAGCCGGAGAACGGGAACATCGCCACCGGCGCGGGTACGCCGAGATTCACGCCCACCATGCCGGTCTGCGTGTTGGCCGAGAAGTGCCGCGCCGCTGCGCCCGACTTCGTATAGATGGAGGACGCGTTGCCGTGCTCGGAGTGGTTCACGATCTCCAGGGCGTGGTCCAGGTCGCGGGCGCGGATCACCGACAGCACCGGGCCGAAAATTTCCTCGCGCGCAATCCGCATCTCGGGTTTCACGTTGTCGAAGACGGTGGTGCCGAGGTAATAGCCTTCCGCGTCGCTGGAGTCCTTGCGGCCGTCGCGCGCCAGCTTCGCGCCTTGCTTCACGCCCTCGTCGATGTAGCCGACGATCCGTTGGCGCGCCTCCGGCGTAATCACCGGGCCCATGCCGCAGCCGGGCCGGTCGCCGGGGCCGATTTTCGTGGCGTCGCCGGCCTTGACCAGTTCGCTGACCAGGCGGTCGCCAACCTCTCCTACTGCGACCACAACGCTGGTGGCGACGCAGCGCTCGCCCGCGCATCCGAACGACGAGGCCATGATGGACTCCACCGTGGATTTCATGTCGCAATCCGGCATCACCACGGAATGGTTCTTCGCTCCCGCCAGGCACTGCACGCGTTTTCCGTTGGCCGATGCCGTCTGGTAGATGTACTTCGCCACCGGGCTGGAGCCCACGAACGAGACCGCCTTCACCCGCGGATCGGCCAACAGCGCGTCCACTGCGTCTTTGGCGCCGTGCACCACGTTCAAGACGCCGGCGGGCAGTCCGGCTTCGCACAGCAGTTCCGCCGCGCGCACCGCCGAACGCGGCACGCGGTCTGACGGCTTCAGCACGAAGGTGTTGCCGCACGCAATCGCCAGCGGGAACATCCACAGCGGCACCATCAGCGGGAAATTAAACGGCGTGATGCCGACGCACACGCCCAGCGGCGCCCGGTGCAACGCGCTGTCGATGCCCGCCGCAACGCGCTCCACGGTCTCGCCCATGGTCAGCGACGGCACTCCGGCGGCAAATTCCACGCACTCGATGCCGCGCTGGTACGAGCCCTTCGACTCTTCCAGCGTCTTGCCGTTTTCTTCCGTGCACAGGCGGATCAATTCGTCGGCGTGCTGTTCCAGCAGTTGACGGTACTTGAACATCACGCGCGCGCGTTGCAGCACCGGCGTCTGGCTCCAGGCGGGAAACGCCTGCTGCGCCGCTTCCACCGCCGCGGAAATCTCGTCGTTGGTGCAGTAAGGAACCAGCGCCACCGCCTCGCCGGTCGCAGGATTGGTCTGCACGGCCGTCTTGCCGCTGGACATCCGCGGCTTGCCGCCGATGATGATGGAAACCTTCTTCAGATCGGCTGAAACTGCGCTGGTCGCCATGGTTGCCTCCCCTCGCGAACTGGCCCGAATTCTATACCAGCCAACAGGGTTTTTGTGGTGGGGCAATTTCAGGATACGGACGGCGGCCCCGATGCGGCGCACTGTTGATCAGTTGGCTGCCGCGCCATACCGGCGATCAAAGCCGCAGTACAATCACGCAGAATGAGCACGCCACTCGAAAAGCTTCGGGTCGAGGACGACGGGCTCATTTGCCAGGAGGTCGGGCGGTGGGCTGAGACCAAGTACCGACTCGTCGCCATGTACGACGAGTTGTTCGCGACAGGTATGAAAGACAAGTGGGGAAAGCGAGTCTACATCGACCTATACGCGGGCGCAGGTTACAGTCGCATTCAAGGCACGTCGACCGTACTAAAAGGCTCGCCGATATTAGCGCTCACGGTGCAGCACCCGTTCGACAAGTATATTTTTTGCGAGCAGGCCCCCGAATTGTTCGAAGCGCTAAAGACACGTGCTAATCGAATTGCGCCAAGTGCTGACATCAACTTTGTCAACGGCGACTGCGACGTGGAGATTGAACGCATCTTGGCCCTCGTTCCGCGACCGTCTGCAAGCAACACCGTGCTTTCGCTTTGTTTCGTAGATCCATTTGACTTCGGGATCAAGTTCGAGACCTTGCGGACACTCTCTTCGTTCTACGTAGACTTTCTCGTCCTACTTGCTGTAGGCATGGACGCGAACCGCAACTACGACCATTATGTCGACGGAAACTCCACGAAGATTGATGATGCCCTGGGGAATACGCAGTGGCGCAAACGATGGAAGGAGAGCGGGGCACGGCGGAAAGACTTCAGAGCATTTCTTGCGGCTGAGTTCGCGAGCAGCATGGAATCCCTGCACTACCTGCACCAGGAGCTGGACCAAATGAAACTCGTTCGATCGGTCGAAAAGAACCTGCTGCTCTATTACCTCGCGCTTTTTTCGCGGAACGACATAGCGTACAGGTTCTGGAAAGATGTGCTGAAGTACGGAACAGACCAGCCAAGCTTGCCTTGGGAATAGCTATGGCGTTGCTTACAAAAATCGAATGGACCGACGCAACGTGGAATCCGGTCCGGGGCTGCTCGAAAATCAGCCCGGGCTGCAAACACTGCTATGCCGAGAGATTTGCGGAGCGCTTTCGGGGTGTGAGAGGACATCCATTCGAACAAGGCTTCGATCTTCGTTTGGTGCCGGAGAAATTAGCAGATCCGCTCCGGTGGGCTACTCCGAAGGCGATATTTGTCAATTCCATGAGCGACCTGTTTCACGAGCGCGTACCGGAGCAATATCTGCTGAGCGTGGTTTCAGTAATGCGCGTAGCGCGGTGGCATACTTATCAGGTGCTCACAAAACGATCGGGGCGCATGTGCCTTTTGCTCTCCGGCGCATTACGAGAAGCGGCCGCAGAGACGCACATCTGGTGGGGTGTCTCCGTTGAAGATCGCGAGCACGGCTTTCCGCGAATCGCCGACCTGCAAGCCGTGCCGGCGGCTGTTCGCTTTCTCTCGATCGAACCACTTCTTGAGGACCTTGGAACTGTGCCACTCGAAGGCATTTCCTGGGTAATTGTCGGCGGTGAGAGCGGACCTGGTGCACGACCCATGCAACCGGAGTGGGTATATTCGATTCGCGAGCAGTGCGAACGAGCACATATCCCGTTCTTCTTTAAGCAATGGGGCGGTGTTCGAAAAGAGACGAGCGGCCGACTACTTCAGGGGAGGACGTACGATGACCTACCTCCTAGGGTTCAGCATCCTGCCTTACCCGCTAAACTGAGAGTTCAACACGCTTCGAACATCGAGCGAGCGGCACGGGGCCGTTTGACTGACAAACCCTTTGTGTGATGGCGGAGAAAAGGTCGCGATACCGGATGTCTTCTTTTGCAAAACTAACGAAAATACGCTTGTTGGTCATAAGCAAATCCCCTTGGTTACTTGACGCAACGTATCATGGCAAGTGTACTGCAAATTCACCTTGCATTCGCTTTTTGTTTGCTGCATTATGCGGTTTAAGTCGTCGAAAGAAAAGAATGGAGGAGCACTCTTGGAGAAAAAACAAGGGCCGCAGCCCCACGATAGGCAAGATCGTAACATGTCGGACAAAAACGCAAATTTCAAGCCTTCCGTGCCTACGGACTACGTGCCACCGCCACCGGCAAAGGTGCCGCCGCCACCGAAGGATCGGAAGTAGGGACGTATGCCGCAGGGTTTGCAGGCATTTGCTGTCCTGCTGATACTGTTACCCGGCTTTCTGACGGCGCGCATTGTCCAAGGTCTGTGTACTCGGCCGAAGCAAACGGATTTCGACAAACTAGTCGAAGCCCTGACCTTCAGTTTCTTCATCTTCGTCCTCTATGCGCTGACCTTCGGGACAGAAATGCCGCTGGCGTGGTCCGGCAGGACAGATGCCGCGACGATGCGCTATTCAGTAACGATCCAGCGCGCCAGATTAGCCGTCCTCATTGGATACGCGGTCGCGTTCGGGCTTTTTACGGCATGGGCCGTCAACCGCGATGTTGCGACCGAATGGCTGCGGAGGGTTGGCCTCACACAACGAACGAGCCGGAAGTCGGTGTGGAGTGATGTCTTCCACACTCTCGGTCGCACAGTTCAAGTCGAACTGGTTGATGGAAGGATGATCCGAGGATGGCTCCGTTGCTACTCGGACGAGGCGGAGGACTCGACCATTTTTCTGGAATCTGCGTCATGGATCGATGAGGACGGAACTGAATACCCGGTACACGGCCCTGGCGTCCTCATCACGAAGGAGGCGGGCATTCGCGCAGTTATGTTTCTCGCGGACGCAGACAAGTTGCCGAAATCGGACTCATAGGCAATCAGGCGGGGCGGGTGGCCGACGCCTTTCTTTTCCCAACAAAACAGGAATCGCGGGTGGCCCACCCTTCGGGGCTTTCGAAGGGTGGGAATCACCGAATGCCTACACCGAAAACCAGCCGCGCAGCGGCGGCAGATAGTAGCCCCGGGCGTAAGCCCGGGGTAGGGAGCAGAAACGAATCAACTCCACTCTGCCGAAGGCTCGCGCAGCCGCTTGCGGCGGAGCGCCTTAAAGAAACCGCCTCAACCCAGGGCCGCGTCACCCTACCGAATAATTCCAGAATATGTTAAATTTCAACTATATTGGCTAATATAGACAATTAAGCTATAATTGGCCCAGGAGAGGGTTTGCCACATGCCGCAGAAGCACCTTCAGAAGAAGAGAAGAGAGCACCATCCACTCGGGGGGAATGCCGGATTCAACGCCTCGCCCGACACGGCGTCCCGCGTTCCTGCCACGGTCGCGAAGAACAACTTCGGCAGCATTCTGGATGATGTTATGCGGGGACGTGACGTCGTCATCACCAAGCACAACTCGCCCAAGGCTGTCGTCATGTCTGTCGAGCGGTTCAGCGCTTTGGCCAGGGCTTCGTCTCCCGATCTCACTGCTCTGGCAGCCGATTTCGATGCTCGCCTTGCTCGCATGCAGACTCCCAAGGTTAGCCGAGCGATCCAAGCGGCCTTTGATGCGTCTCCGGGCGAACTCGGTCGCGCGGCCTTGAAGCAATTCCGCTCCCGGTGAATGTCACGCCGGCACCGCGAACGCCCTGCATTTACGTGCTCGCCGGCCCCAATGGTGGCGGAAAGAGCAGCATCATGGGCGCCATGATGCTGCAGTCGGGCGCCGATTACTTCAATCCCGATCTCGAAGCCAACCGGCTCCAGAAACAACATCCTCATCTGTCCCGGCAGGAAGCCAACAGCATCGCTTGGAACATGGGCCGGGACCTGTTGGAACGGGTCATCCAGGAGCGGAAGACATTCGCTTTCGAGACTACTCTCGGCGGCAGCACCATCGCTTCCTTGCTGGCGCGAGCGCTGGAGCAAGGGCTCGAAGTTCGAATGTGGTTTGTGTGCCTCGCGACTCCGGAACTTCACATCGAGAGAGTTCGTGCCCGAGTCGTGCGCGGCGGGCATGACATACCGGAACAGAAGATCCGAGAGCGATATCGGCGAAGCAGAGAGAATCTCCTCCGACTACTGCCAAAATTGACCGAGCTTCGGCTCTACGACAATAGTTTCGAGGCTGATTTCGCCAAGCAGATCGCTCCGCAGCCAAGGGCAGTCCTTCATTTCCGTGCCGGAAAAATCGTCAGTTCGTGTGCTCCCGATACACCGGATTGGGCAAAACCGATCGTCGAAGTCGCCATCCGGCTGAACCAGCAATGACCATCGGGCGGCGAACGCGCAAGTGCTTGTCACATTCATCCGTGACCCGGCTCACATACGCTCACCCACGCCGCGCTTACTATGCATTTGTGCCCTAGGGCACGAGGCGTTGTTGTGTGTCCAGCGCCTTTCCGGCTCTTTGACAATCGTGGCCCGTCGCCAGCTGTTTGCAACTGTGCCAACAAGTTGCTGCGGTCCAACACCGCCAAAAGTTGCCTTCGCGGTAACTGCCTCTTCCTCTCGGTAACCGAGGGACAAACCTCGGTATACCGAGCGTAAGTTGTTGATCTCTAGTGGAGGGAGGGGGAGGGGGTTAGCAACACTCGGCGACCAATGTTATTAGCGACCAAGGTAATAAGCTTGGAACTCGAAGCGGAGCCAAGAGGCAGCCACTGATGGACACGGTTTCATGCTTATCCGTGCACATCCGTGGCCAGGTTTTTCCTCTGTGTCCTCTGTGGCTAGCCGCTAATTCTTGCCAGGTGCACGGCAAACCAGCGGCGCGGATCCAGCCAGGTGCAGGCGCGCGTGAAACCGCCGTTTTGCAGGATGGAGTCCACCATGGTGGCGGTGAACTTGTAGCTGTTTTCCGTGTGAATGGTTTCGCCGCGCGCAAAATGCACGCGCATGCGCAGCGCCGGTATTTCCACCTCCTGCGCGCGCAGGCTTTCCAGGTACATCTCCATGCGCGACGCCATCGGGTTCCAGCGGGCAACGTGCGCGAATGACTCCGGATCGAAGTCTGCTCCCAGCTCGCGGTTGATCCGCGCCAGCAGGTTGCGGTTGAAGGCAGCGGTCACGCCCGCGGCGTCGTCGTAGGCGGGAAGCAGCACCGATGCGGGCTTCACCAGGTCGGTGCCGAGCAGCAGCGTGTCGCCGGCGGACAGGCGCGCGCGCAGGCGGGCCATCAGCCGCGAGGCGTGCAGCGGTTCGAAGTTGCCGATACTCGATCCCAAATAGAGGATGAGGCGCGGTGCGGGAACGTCGGCGATGAAGTCCATGCTGCTGGTGTAATCCGCGATCAGCGGCTCTACTGTGACCTCGCACAGCGCATGCAGGTTTTGTTCCGCCTCCGCCAGCGCCGCTTCCGACACGTCAACCGGACAGAAGCGCACCGCTCCGCGCTGCGCCTCGAGGGCCGCAAGGATCAGGCGAGTCTTGGTTGCCGTGCCTGCGCCCAGCTCGATGACGCTGGGCGGCAGACCCGCCGCCATCACCATGGATCGCGCCTGCGCCCGCAGAATGCAGGTTTCGGTCCTGGTCAGGTAATACTCGGGAAGGCGCGTAATTTCTTCGAATAGCTGCGAACCCGCCGCATCGTAGAACAGCTTGGGCGGCAGCGTCTTCGGCGTCGCACGCAGGCCGGCCAGCACGTCGGCCGCGATCGCAGACAATCGTTGTGGATCAGTCGCTATCGCTCGCAAGCCGCACTCCTGAAAATTGCCACCGCGCCTGCGGCGGGAAGAAGTTTCGATAGGTCGCGCGGATGTGGCCCGACGGCGTCGCGCACGACCCGCCCCTCAGCACAAACTGGTTGCACATGAACTTGCCGTTGTACTCGCCGAGGGCGCCGGGCGCCGGACGAAATCCGGGATAGGCCACGTAGGGGCTGGCCGTCCATTCCCAGACGTCGCCAAACATCTGCTGAAGTGCGTGGCTCGAGTCTGCGACTCGAGTTCGCCGCGGATGAAACACCTCATCCTCCAGCATGGTTCCGCGGCTCGGGTTCCTATCGGCCGCGATTTCCCATTCTGCTTCCAGGGGCAGACGCGCTCCCGCCCAGCGCGCGTAGGCGTCGGCTTCGTAGTAGCTGACGTGACAAACGGGCTCGCTTTCCTCGACGCGCCGCGTGCCGCTCATGGTGCACTGCCACCACTCTTTGTCTCGGCGCTCCCAGTACAGCGGCGCCTCCCAGTTCTGTGCGCAGATTGCGTCCCAGCCGTCCGAGAGCCACAACGCGGGATTTCGATATCCGCCGTCGGCCATGAATTCCAGCCACTCGCCGCTGGTGACCGCGCGCGACGCGATGCGGAACGGCCGCAACAGTACCTCGTGCCGCGGCCCTTCGTTGTCGAACGCAAATCCCTGGCCGGCATGCCCGATCTGGTGAATCCCGCCCTTGAACTCTTGCCAAATGTACGACCTCGTGTCCCACGGGTCTGGGACCTGTGTTGCCGGGGAACTCAGTTGTGCCGGCCGCGCGCGATACGCCGGGCGCATCGGGCTCGACCACAGCGCGTGCTTGATGTCGGTGAGGATCAATTCCTGGTGCTGCTGCTCGTGATTCAATCCCAACTCGACCAGCGCGAGCACGGGATCGCCGGCGCGCTCGATCAGCGCCAGCATCGCCTCGTCCACGCCCCGGCGATAGGCGTGCACCTCGTCCAATGACGGACGCGACATCAGCCCGCGCGCGCCGCGATACGGATGTCCGCCCACCTGCTTGTAATAGGAGTTGAAGAGCTGGCGGAAGCGGCCGTCAAACGGGCGGTAGTTCCGTGCGTGCGGTGTCAGGAGAAAAGTTTCGAAGAACCACGTGGTGTGCGCGAGGTGCCACTTGGCCGGGCTGGCCTCGGGCATGGACTGCAGCATCTGGTCTTCAGCCGACAGCGGCGCGGCCAGCCGCACCGTGGTCGCACGCACCTCGGAGTACTGGCGCGCCAGCGCTCGCGTGCTCTCCCCGGCTTCGATTCCGCGTGTCGCCATAGCTTCCCCACACTCAGGGCACGGATAACTAAGATGCGCGGAACCGCCGAAAGCGGCATATTTTCACCAGCTACCAGCCACTAACCACCCGCCACCGGTTTTCCCCAACCTCCCCCACCCGGTGTTTCAATCCTCACCACATCGCCGGCACGCGCCTCGCGGTTGCATTTGCCCGGCAGTTCTTCCGTCTGGCCGTGGTTGCGGATCAGCGAGGCCTTGCCGGTCGCGCCCGCTTCGCCGCCCGCCAGGCCATAGGGCGCAAATTTCCTGCGGTCGGCCAGGATGGTGACCTGCGAATCGGTGAGCAACTCGATCTCGCGCACCAGGCCATCTCCACCGCGGTACCGGCCCCCGCCGCCGGAGCCGCGCCGGTATCCATATTTCCGCACGCGGAATGGATACGCATACTCCAGCGCCTCCACCGGCGTGTTCAGCGAGTTGGTCATGTGGGTGTGCACGCCTCCCACGCCGTCCATCCCGGGCCGCGCCCCCATCCCGCCGGCGGTGGTTTCGTAATACGCGAACGGCTGTCCGCTGCGCGGATCAATACCGCCGACAGTCACGTTGGTCATCGTCCCCGCGCTCGCTGCCGGCACGCGCTCCGGCGCCGCCTGCGCCAGTGCGCGCAGCAGCACGTCCACCGTGCGTTGCGAGGTCTCGACGTTGCCGCCGGCCACCGCCGCCGGAGGCCGCGCATTCACACTCGTGCCCGGCGGCGCGATCAGCTCGATCGGCCGCATGATCCCCGCGGTCGCGGGCACGTCGTCGCCGAGCAGGCAGCGAAAGACGTAGTACGTGGCCGAATAAGTAATCGCCTCGACCGCGTTGATGCTCCCGGCGACTTGCGGGTCGGTGCCGGTGAAGTCCACCTGCGCATGCTTACGTCGCGGATCGATGCGTAGCGTGACGCGAATCCGGATTGGGCGTTCGCTCACCCCGTCATCGTCCATGAAATCTTCCGCGGCAAACTCGCCCGCGGGCAGCTTTGCGAGTTCCGCGCGCACCAGCCGCTCGGAATAATCCAGCAACTCGCGCATGTTGCTGTGCACGCGCGCCAGCCCGTACTTCGACGTCATCTCCTCCAGCCGCTGCGCGCCCACGCGGCAGGCGCCGATTTGCGACGTCAGGTCGCCCTCGCGCTCCGCCGGCGTGCGCACGTTGCACAGCAGCAGCGCCATGACATTGCGGTCAATCTCGCCCCGGTGCGCGATTTTCACCGGCGGAATCCGGATGCCCTCCTGGTAAATCTCGCGGCACAGTCCCATCGAGCCCGGGTACGTCCCCCCGACATCGGCATGGTGTGCCCGGCTCGCCACGTAGAACGCAGGAGATTTCGATTTCCGCACATACACCGGCAGCACCATGGTGATGTCCGGCAAGTGCGTTCCCCCCGCGTACGGATCGTTGAGGATCGCAATGTCCCCCGGATCGAACTCCAGCGCCTGCACCGCGGCCTTGACCGACATCGGCATGGATCCCAGATGCACCGGCATGTGGTCGCCCATCGCGATCACCTGTCCCGCGCCGTCGAACACGGCGCAGGAGTAATCGCGGCGTTCCTTGATGTTGGGCGAAAACGCGGTCCGCCGCAGCGTCGCGCCCATTTCTTCCGCGATGGAATGAAACGCGCTGCGGAAAATCGCCAGCTCGATGGGATCAACTTTTTTCGCCCGCGCCATCACCGCACCTCGATCACAATGTTCTCGCGCTCGTCCACCCGCGCCCGGCATCGCGGCGGCAGCACCGTGGTGGCGCTGTACTCCGCCACGATCGCCGGGCCCGCAAAGGTGTCGCCGGGCCGCAAACTCGCGCGCTCGTACACCGGCGCCTTCGACGTGCGTCCGTCGAACACCACTCGCCCCTGCTTCACTACCGCCTGTTCGCCGTTGCCGGGCGCGACCTTCTTCCTGGGAAACGGCACCGGTTCGCTGGACGCGACCATGCGCACACGCACGTTGACCACTTCCACGCGCCGCTGCTCGTCCGCGTATCCGTAGCGCCGCCGGTGCGCCTGGTGAAAGCGCTTCACGAAATCGCGCCCGAAGGGCACGCTCAATTCGAATCCCTGCCCCGCATAGCGCACATCCGCATAACGCATGGCCAGAGCCTTCAGTCCCTCGGCGCGCATCTCTTTTTCGCCGCGCTGTTGCAATTCGCGGAAATATCGCTCCAGCCGCGCTGCTTCCGGCGCCAGCATGACGGTGCGCGAATAGTCTTTCACCGCGTCCGACATCAAGATTCCCAGCGCTGAGAGCGCTCCCGGCATCTGCGGCACCAGCACACGCGGAATCCTCAGCGCCCGCGCCAGCGCGCAGGCGTGCAGCGGCCCTGCCCCGCCGAAGCTCACCAGCGTGAACTCCCGCGGATCGTGCCCGCGCTCCACTGAAATGACCCGGATCGCATTTTCCATGGCGGCTTCTGAAAGCCGCACAATCCCCGCCGCGAATTCCTCCACCGACGCGAGCGGCCCCTTGGCCTGCTCCAGGTACTGGCGCGCGCGAGCTTCGTCGAGCGACATCTCTCCGCCGAGAAAAAACTCCGGGTCCAACCTCCCCAGCACCAGGTTCGCGTCGGTCACCGTTGGCTCGGTGCCGCGCCCGTAGCAGACCGGTCCGGGATCGGCGCCGGCCGATTGCGGCCCCACTCGCAGCGCGCCGCCGGCGTCAAACCGCGCCAGCGATCCTCCACCTGCGCCGACGGTGTGGATGTCCAGCGTCGGCACACTGATCGGCAGCCCCGAGATGAACGACTCGTTGGTGGTGCGCAGGCCTTCGGTCCGGGGTCCCCGGCGCGCGCTGGGGTGGTCGCCGCCATCCACCAGCGCCACATCGGTCGAGGTTCCGCCCATGTCGAAGCTGATGATCTTTTCGAATCCGGCCATGCGCGCCACCGCGTACGCGCCCACCACGCCGCCTGCCGGTCCCGACAGCACGGTGCGCACCGGTTCTTTCGCGGCCAACTGTGCGGAGACGATCCCGCCGGAGGACTGCATCACCTGCAACCGCCCGCCCGCGAACTCGTCGTCGAGTGCCCGCTGCAGCCCGCTGATGTAGCGCCCCATTTTCGGCGCCAGGTAGGCATTCACCACCACCGTGGACGCGCGTTCGTACTCGCGAAATTCGGGCAGGATCTCGTGCGAGAGTGATATCGGCAAGCCCAGCTTTTGCAGCGCGGCGGCCAGCGTCTGCTCATTTTTCGGATTGGCAAAGGAGAACAGCAACGAAATCGCGACCGCCTCCGGCCGCGCCGCCGCCACCGCAGCGCACAGAGTTTGCAGATCCTCCGCGCTCGGCGCCTTCAGAATCTCGCCGGTTGCCGACGTTCGCTCCTGGGCGCCGAACCGCAACTCCGGCGGCGCCAGCGGCGGATCGGGAACTACAAACCAGTCGTACAGCCGCGGCCGGGCCTGCCGCCCGATGGCGATCGTGTCCTCGAACCCTGCGGTGGTGACGAACGCCACCCGCGCTCCCTTGCGCTCCAGCAGGGTGTTCGTTCCTACTGTGGTCCCGTGACGGACCTCCAAAACTTCACGCTTGTCGTTCCGAGCGGAGCGAGGAATCTGCTTTCTCGAAGTTTGGCCACCAGCCTTAACAATCTTGCGCAGCGCGCCAATGATGGCGTCCGCCGGGTTTGCCGGTGTCGAAAAGACTTTCAGGACGTGAACCTTCCCGTCGCGCAGGTACACGCAATCGGTGAACGTCCCGCCGGTATCAACTGCAATCCTCATGCACTGGCCACTGTCTTACAGAACCGCTGTTTCCTCCAGGAGTCTTCCCGTCGCGAACCGGTTCACGCTCAGCAACTCCGGATTCACCACGCTGGTGCTCCCGGTCAAAATCAGGTCGCTCAGGATTTTCCCCGTCGACGGCGCGTGCATCACCCCGTGCCCGCTGAATCCATTGGCGAGGAAGAACCCGCGCACCTCGTCCACGGCGCCCAGGATACAGTGGTGGTCCGGGGTCACTTCGTACAGTCCGGCCCAGGCGCGCTTGGGATTGACCGCCACATTCTCGAATACGGGCACGCGGTCCGCCGCCCGCGTCAACACCTTCTCAATAAACGACGGCTCGAATTCCGTCTTGAACCCCGGGGTCTCTTCCGGATCGTTCCACGCCAGCAGAAATCCCAGCGACTCGGGCCGGAAATGAAAGCCATTGGTCATGTCAATGATCATCGGGGCGGTGTGCGGGAATTGATCGAACGGCTCGGTCGGGACCAGCATCCGCCGCAGCGGCACGACCGGCAGTTCGACTCCCACCTGGCTCGCGATCTCGGCCGCCCAAGCACCCGCGGCATTCACCACCGTGTTGGTCTGAACCGTACCGCGCGTGGTTTCCACCGCCGTGACGCGCCTCCGCTCGACTTTGATTTCCGTCACGGCCGTATTTTTCCAAAGGCGCGCGCCGTGGTCCGCGGCCCAACTCATGAAACCATTCATCGCGCTGTAGGGATCGACAAATCCGTCGGTCGAGCAATAACTCCCGCCCACAATATCGTCGCCGCGCAACTGCGGGTACAGCGTCCTGATCTCGTCGGCCGAGACCAGCCGCGCCGTCTTCAATCCCAGCGCCACTTGCCGCTCCAGGTTGGCGCGCAAGTAATTCATATGCGATTCTCGCGTGGCCATGAACAGGTAACCTTGCGCGCGGTAGCCGCAGGGATATCCCAGCGTCTCTTCGAATGCGGCGTAAAAGGGAATCGAGTACAGCGACATCTGGATGTTGACCGGCGTGGCGAACTGCGCCCGCACGCCGCCCATGCTTTTGCCGGTCGAGCCTTTACCCAGCGACGTCCCGCGCTCGATCACCAGCACATTGCGGCATCCCGCCGCCGTCAGGTGGTAGGCAATGCTCGACCCGACGATTCCGCCTCCGACGATGACTACGTCTGCCGTCTCCATGCTTCGCCTGTCCGGTTCGCGAATTAAAGGCAGTGATTCGGACCGTTATCCTAGCGCATCCGCTCAAGGCCTCGCGTGCTCCCGTTTTGTGCCATATGCCCGGGTCATTTGGTGCCCGCAAAAATAATGTTAAATGTGTGATTCAAATCACTTCCCAATATCGGAAAATTGTCTATCCTGTCCGGGTTGGTGGCGCACTTTGACGCACCCAATCGTCGCCAGACAACCTACAGATACTCAGGCCGGTTCTATGAACAGCGCAGCACGGGCCCGCACAACCGCAGTATGACGGAGGAAACTTGTGACCCCAAACAGGTTCTTCCCCGCGCAGGGCCGCATAGCTCTGGTTCGGCGTCTTCCAGTCGTTGCGATCTGTACTCTAGCGGCCGTTTTTCTGGCGACTCCCGCTGCTCGCTCCGAACCGCCACAAAATACGGGGGCTAATTTATCTGCTGTCCAACCAAGGCCGCGACCACAATACCTTCGTCCAAGCCTGACGACAGCAGCGGCGGCCTGGACACCTGCAGCACCCGTTACAACCGGACTTACCAGCGAATTTCACCTAAAGGGGGCAGGCGAAGCCGGCCATGAGATTTCGAACAGCAGCCCTACTTGCTTTTGTTGCGGCTCTGGCGTTGAGCGCCAATGCCGCGCAGGACAAAGCTAAAGCCGCAATGCCATCCGCGCAGGGAGCCGATTCGGGCCAATATGTTGGCGCGACCACCTGCCAGGGGTGCCACGACGAACTGTACAAGGGATTCGAGTCGTCGCCGCACTGGATTACCACACAGGAAACCAAGATGACCCACGGCGCGCACGGTTGCGAAGCGTGCCATGGTCCGGGGGCGGCGCACGTGGAAGGCGGCGGTGATAAGACCAAGATCTTCACCTTCGTCGGGGCCAAGAGCAACGACATCACCAAGCGCTGCCTGACCTGCCACGAAGCCAAGCCTGAACAGCGCGAATTCATGCGTTCACCGCACAACGAGAACGGCGTCAGTTGCACGAGCTGCCACTCCATCCACCACACCAAGACGGAATATCTACTGGCGAGCAAGCAGCCCGCGCTGTGTTACTCGTGCCACACGGAACAGAGGGCCGATTTCCAGAAGACGTTCCGCCATCGCGTGGACGAGGGCTTGATCAAGTGCACCGATTGCCACAATGTGCACGGCGCGCTGCGCGATCGCCAAGTGCGGTCAGCGCCCAATCAGGACCTGGTCTGCTACAAGTGCCACGCCGACAAACGTGGACCGTTCGTCTTTGAGCACGAACCCGTCCGGGTTGAGGGCTGCATGGCCTGCCACACCCCGCACTCCTCGGTCTATCCGCGCATGTTGCTCACCGCGCGCGTCGACACACTTTGCCTCCAGTGCCATGTCCAAATCCCGCAAGGCCCGCACACCAATCCGAGAGTGCAGACTTGCATCATGTGCCACGCGAGCATTCACGGCTCCAACGTCAGCACGACTCTTCGCAGGTGAAGGAAGGAGAACAACCATGGCAAAACGAAATCAGAATTCGCCACGGCCTCTCCTTCTGGGGGAAGAGCCGTCGCATGGGAGCGGACCTATGAACCGGAAACATGCAATTCTTGTCGCCTTCCTGATGGCAGTATTGCCGCTCTTCGTCCTGGCGCAGGACCAGGACGACAAGGGCCAAGACTGGGGCGGCTACACCGTGCGCCAGTCCATCGAACTCGGGGGCCACATCGTGGGCGCCGACGGCAATCCGCAGATGTACTCCACCTTCGTCAACCTGGGGACCGGTCCGCGTATTCTCGGCCAGGAACTGTCCATGCAATCGAAGAATCATGCGGGCGTGCTCTTCGACAACCTGTATATGAGCAGCTTCGGATTCGGCGGCGACCCGGAAAACCTGGCCCGCCTGCGTATCGCGAAGAACAAGTGGTACAACTTCGTCGCCCTCTACCGGCGCGACAAGAATTACTTCGACTACAACCTGTTCGCCAATCCGCTGAACCTGAACGCGGGTGTCACCACATGTGCCGCCGGTTGCGCGCAGGCCGTCACCGCATCCTCCCTGCCGTGGTACACCGATAGTCCGCACCTGCAAACCACCACGCGCAACATGGGCGACTTCCTGCTGACGGTGTTGCCGGAGTCGGCCATTAGCTTCCGCCTCGGTTACGCGCGCAACAACACCAGTGGAACGATGGACACCACTGCCGGCCAACCCTTTGTCACGATTCTGACCGAGGACTCCGGATGGCGTTCCGACCGTTACCAGTTCGGTGTGGACCTGAAGATGCTTCCGCGGACCACGTTCAGCGCCGACGTATTCTACGAGCACGACAAAAACGACTTTGCCTACCAGAACGATCCTGGATTCGTGCTCGGCGCCAGTGGGCTCCCGGTTGACATTGGCCTGAATTTCTTACCGTCGACGCTGAACCCGGCGTGCATCACCAGCGCCGGCCCTCCTCCTGTGTTCGCCCTCACCACGGCCTGTACCGCTGCTGCCTTGCGCTTGACGAAGAGTGGTAACGTCCGCACCGATATTCCGACCGGGCAGTTGTCGTTCGCGTCGAACTACTTCCGCAACCTGGATATCGCCGCCAGTGGCATCTACAGTTCGTCGAGCTCCGATTTCCTGAACTTTAAGGAGTTCTACTACGGCTCAGCCCCCACTTTGTTGACGGGTCCGGCGAGCACCAGCCGGGTTTCGACCAACGCCGACCTGGGCGTGACCTACCACCTCGGCAAGCATTGGAGCGTTTCCGACAAGTTCCGTTGGGTGAACTGGCGCCAGCCGGGCGCTCTCAATCTGACAACGTTTAGCTGCAGCCACGCTTCCGGCAGCACTCTGCTGAGTGCATTCCTGCCCGCTTGCAACGCCGCAGGGTCGCCCCTTTGGGCTCTGATTACAGCCGTTAATTCGGGCGCGACTGTTTCAGGTGCCGCGAGTGGAAACTTCGAGACCATAACCAGTTACGGGACGCTCATCGGTGAGCGCTCGTATTTCAACACGGTGAAGCTGAATTGGCAGCAGAGTCGTTGGTTCAGCGCCTACGCCGGGTATCGCTACGGGCGTCGTGAACTGAACACGGGCACTGGCCTTACCGCCGCCGGCGCCAGCCTCACCCCCCCTCCCAACATTTTCCTCACCAACACCACAACCATTACTAATGTCTGCCAACTAACCGGCTCCCCTGCTACCTGTGCCACGACCACCCTGAGTAGAGGCGCCGGCGTTGACACCGAGCAGATCAACCAGCACACGCTTCTGTTCGGTGCGGTTCTTCGTCCGACCGAAGGATGGCGGATCAATGGCGATCTGGAGTTGCTGAGTGCCGACAACTCCTTCACCGACATCAGTCCGCGTAACCAGCAACGGGCCCGGGTTTACAGCAGAATCAAGGTGAATCCTTGGATGAGCGTGAATGGCGGCATGCATTTCGTCGAGTCGCACAATAGCTTTGCCCCATCAGAGACCGTGGAAAACACCACCACTTCGCTGTTTCCGGCCGCGGGCGTGCTCGGGCCTTTCTACGGCCACAAAGACCATTGGCGCTACTACACCCTCGGACTGAGTCTGAACCCCAACTCGAAGTTCACCTTCGATCTTGGGTGGACTTTGTTGGACCAGCATATCGAGTCGACGACCTGCATGCCCTTAGCCGCCACCTCGTTCGCCCCCGCCGGGTCGACGCCCGCCGGTCTCACGGCTCCAACAGCGGCTAACGCGTGTGCTACCGGCACCCAGTCGTGGGCGTTGCTTCTGGACTATCTGGAGAGAACGAACTCCGGCTACGCAAACATTTCCTACCGGCCGGTCAAGCACGTGACGCTGACCCTGGGTTACGACGTTACTGGCGACAACGGGCGCACCAACTGGCTGCGTCCCGATACGGGAGCATCTCTGCAAGTGATGGGAGACGTGTTCGGCAACGTACCGCCGATCGCTGGCAACTCCGTGGCGTGTACTGCAGGCACGCAAGTGAAATCAGCAGCGGGTGTCAACGTCGGCTGCGCCTACCCCGGTCCGTTCGCGGACCAGCCTCTCGGTCCCCAGGCCATCAACTGGCACAAGGCTCATTTAGGGATTGCCTTTGACGTTGCCAAGGGAGTCCAGTTCAAGGGCCTGTGGAACTACTACGACTACAACTCGAAGGACGAGGTCCCAGCCTTGGCACTGCTCAGGGTAACCACTCCTCGTGATTTCCACGCGAACGTTGGAACTATTTCGTTGAAGTACACCTTCTGATTCCGCTTGCGCGAGCAAGGCGACGGGGCGGTCGTGAGGCCGCCCCGAATTTCTTTCGTCCCCCCTACCGCAGACGGTGCCCACGCACACTTCCCGGCAAGGGCTTAACGCGGCGCCGACCGCGGCAAGTCAACCGGAATGTTGGTCAGAGCGTAGCCCAGGACGCTCATGACGGCGGCATTCTCCTGCAACTCGCGCGGGACGATCTTGTCCAGGGTGTCGGCGGCGGAGTGGTGGTAATCGAAATAGAAACGTGCATCCTGGATGGGACTGAAGCTGGGCACACCGGCGGCGGTGAGGGGCGAAATGTCGGACCCGACGTCCTGGGCCGAGCGCAGCGTACCTGCGCCTGAACTTTGCAGCACTGCGGCCACGGGACGCAGCAGGGGTTCGAGTTGCGGCGGACCGGCAAAATTAACGCCCATGGCGTGCCCAGCTCCAAGATCGCTTTCCACGGCAGCGAAATGATTGGCGATGTCGGCGGCGTGCTGTTTGACGTAAGTGCGCGCCCCGAGCAGCCCGCCTTCTTCGTCCATCCAGGCGATGACACGCAGGGTGCGCTTGGGCCGCAGCCCGAGTTGCTTCATGACCTGCGCCGCCTGCATGGCGACGGCCACGCCAGCGGCATCGTCAATCGCGCCCGTGCCCAGGTCCCAGGAATCGAGATGGCCGGAGACGATCACCACTTGCTCGGGATGCTCGCTGCCTTTCAGGTCGCCGATCACGTTGTAGCTCTCGACCGGCGGCAGGTCCTGCGGGGTAAGCGTCAGGTGCAGGCGGACGCGGCCCTGGCGCGCGAGATGCTCGATCAGGTCGGCGTCTTCGGCGGTGACCGCGCCGGCGGGAATCTTGGGGGCATCAGACGCATACGACATGACGCCGGTGTGCGGCAGGCGGTAGTCGGCGCCGCCGACCGACCGGATCAGGGATGCAGATGCGCCCAGCCGTGCTGCCGCCGATGCGCCACGCCCGCGATACACCACAGCCTGGCCGTACGCCGGCCCCGCGAAGCCGGCGGCGGCGAGCTGTTTATCAAACTTGACGTTGAACAGGACGATCTTGCCCTGAACTTTTTCGCGGCCCAGGGAATTGAGCTCGTCGAAATTGCCGACGACCACCACCTCGGCGGTCACGCCTTGTGGTGGAGTCGCGACGCTGCCGCCCAGCGCGGTGAGCACGATCTTCTGGTCGGTGTTCGGCGTCTGGCCGGGAAATTCAACCAGTTCCCCCGATTCGGCGCCGCGCACCCAGTGCGGCACGGTGCACTTCTCCAACCTGACCTCGAGTCCGAGCTTGCGCATCTCGGCGGCGATGTACTCCACCGCCTGCTGCGCCTGCGGTGACCCGGCAAGGCGCGGCCCGATGTTGTCCGTGAGATGAGCCGTAATCTGGTAGGCGTAGTCGCTGGCCAACGCCGCCTGCTGCACCCGCTTCATCTCGTCCATCGCCTGCGGCGGAAATGGATTGGCGGCGGCCTCGCGCGGGCGCTGGGCAAAAAGGGGAATGAAGCTCAGGAGGATGAAGACGACGGAAACGAATCGTGACATTTCAAACCTTGAAAATGGATTTGGCGACCAACAGTTTACAACCTGAGTAGCGTCTGAGAAGAATGCACTGATCCTGAGCACGCCGCAATGCTGGCCCGCGCGGGTAGGGGTGCAGTTTCCAATAAGCGTCCAGGGAAGCGGCAATTATTGAGGGTACCCGCAGAATTACTGGCAGCAGACCCGCGACAGAGGCAATTTGTCTGCAACGTGGCCGCTCACGAACAGGTCTGGATCAAAGTGAATGCTCCAGTAGATGCCGGAGTAGCGGAGATCGTCTCGCTGCTCAATTCCGTTGGTGGCCTGGAAACGCTTCAGAGCTGCGAAGGCGATGTGGGTGGCCGAAACGGATATGTGTATTTTACGTGCGGCGGGTGGCGCGAAATCTGCCAGTTGGTATTTCAAAAAGTAGGTCCTGTCCTCAAGAGCCGCTTGGAAGAAGATGTGACTTTGAACGTAGAGGCAACTTCAGCGGATGCGCCAATGGCCAAACTGAGCTTCAAGGCGGAAGCTACAGGCATGGTAGTCTCCGCCCTGAACGAAGTGTTGTGTTAAGCTCCGTAGGTTTCGGTTTGCTCGTGGCAAGGGATGCACAGCGCCTCACAGTTGCTCAGTGAGTCATCGCCACCAGAGGAAACTGCGGTTTTGTGGTGCGCGTGCCAGCGTCCGGTTGTAAGCTTTGTCTGGCAACGCACTGTGTTGTGAGCGGTACATGAGAGGCGGCGACATTCGCACTGCCCACCAGCGCGAGTGAATGCCGCCTGTTTTGTTGCTTCACTGAAAGCCACGTCCACACTCCTTTCGGTTAGTGCAATACGAGGACACTATAACACAATAATTATGTCTTGACAGCATAATTATTATGTATTAGTATATTGTTGAAAATAGGAGACAAGATGCTGTTTCAAAGTCCAGAGTTACTGCCAAGCACGCTGGAAGTGATCGAAAAGATCAACGCTATGCGGCAATCCTTGAAGTATTCCATCAGCACTCCAGGGCGTTGGTTTGGCGTGCTTCGTCGTGCCACATTGGCCCGCAATATCCGTCACTCTAACAGCATTGAGGGAATCAACGTCACAAAAGATGACGCGATGGCCGCCGTGGAGAATGATGAACCGATGACCGCTGAACGGCCAACGTGGCAAGCGACAGTCGGCTATCGGAATGCCATGACATACGTGCTGCAACTCGCGAATGACCCGCACTTTTCTTACAGCGAAGGACTAGTTCGTGGGCTGCACTTCATGATGATGCAGCACGAACTGCAGAAACACCCAGGACGTTATCGCCCCGGCATCGTTTACGTCAGGGATGAAAAGAAACAACAGAACGTCTATGAGGGCCCAGACGCTGATCTTGTTCCAAAGCTGGTAAGCGAGTTGGTCAATTCATTGAATGAGAAATCCGATTTGCCGGTGATCATCAGAGCGGCCCTGGGGCACCTGAATTTGGTAATGATTCACCCATTCTCAGACGGAAACGGAAGAATGGCACGATGTCTGCAAACGTTGATACTGGGCCGTGAGCAGATCATCGAACCGACATTCTGCAGTATTGAGGAATACTTGGGCAGGTACTCTCAAGAGTACTACGATGTCCTAGGGGAAGTCGGTCAGGGGAAATTTCATCCAGAGAACGACTGCCGAAAGTGGATTCACTTTAACCTCGTTGCGCATTATCGGCAGGGGTACTGGTTGCTCCAGCGCAGCAGAATGACTCAACGTGTATGGAATGAGGTTGAAGAGCTTGTCAACCAACGCGGCATCAACGATAGAGCGACGCCTACCCTCGTGGACGCCGCGTTCGGTTATGCAATTCGCAGATCTCACTACATCACGTCCGCTGATGTTTCCGAACAAGTGGCAAGCCGCGATCTGAGAATCCTAGTCGAGAGTGGCTTTCTGATCCCAGAGGGCGAGACGAGGGGGAGAGCTTACGCAGCTTCTGAAATGCTCCGGGGAATCTACCTCAAGAATTACGAGCGTCGAACCGATGTTGATCCGTTCACACAAGGGGCATTGCCATTTCCCAAGAACGGAGTTGCTGTCTGACGATACGTGCAGCAACTCAGTCTCAATTGCTCGCCCGATGCCGTTGAACCACTACCGGCCATGCGCTCAGGATGACGCCCTCCAAGTTTTGCGTTAGCCTAATCGGTTTGCAGCCCGATGGAATTCCCGCAGGAGCACACCATGCCATCCACCTCATTCGCGAAGCACGCGTTCATCCTTGCCTTGGCAACCCTGATTTGCGCCGGCGTTGCCATGGCGCAGGCCAACACTGCCGCGCCTGACAACAAGCCACCCGACATTCTCGAGAACATGAAGTTTCGCAATCTGGGTCCCGCGGCCGGGGGCGGACGCGTTGCCGCGGTGGCGGGAATTCCCGGCAATGCCAACGTGTACTACGTCGGCGCGGCGGCGGGCGGCGTGTGGAAGACCACGGACGCGGGCTTGACCTGGAAAGCGATTTTCGAGAAGCAGCCCACGGCGTCCATCGGGGCGATCGCGCTGGCGCCTTCCAATCCCAACCTCGTGTGGGTCGGTACGGGCGAATCGAATCCGCGCAATGACGTGGTCACGGGCAAGGGAGTGTACTTTTCGCCGGATGCGGGCGCGAGCTGGAAATTCATGGGCCTCGAAAATGCCGGGCAGATTTCGCAGATCGTGGTGCACCCGACGAATTCCGACATAGTGTATGTCGGCGTGCTCGGGCACGTTTGGGGGCCGAATGTGGACCGCGGCGTTTTTCGCACTCTGGATGGCGGCAAGACGTGGCAGAAGGTGCTGTACGTGGGCGACACCACGGGCGCCAGCGACCTGGTCATGGACCCGTCGAACCCGATGGTGCTGTTCGCCGGAATGTGGGAGTTCACGCGTCAACCCTGGATGTTGGTGAGCGGCGGCAGTAACACCGGAATCTATCGCTCCACCGATGCCGGCGCCACCTGGAAAAAATTAAGCGAGGGATTGCCCAAGGGCCCGCTGGGGCGGATTGGACTCTCCGTCGCGCCGACCAACGGCAATCACGTCTACGCCCTGATCGAGGCCAAGAAGGGCACGCTGTGGGACTCCACCGACATGGGCGAGCACTGGAAGCTGGTCAGCTCCGATCCGCGATACGTCTATCGCGGCTTCTACTTCACCACCCTGTATGTGTCGCCCGACAGCGAAACCCACATTTATTTCCTGTCGTACCAGATGTTGGAGTCGCACGACGGCGGCAAGTCGGCGCAGGTGATCGGGCGGGCGGTGCACGTGGACCATCATTGGCTCTGGATTGATCCCAAGGATCCCAGCCGCATGATCAACGGCAACGATGGCGGCGCCTACGTCTCCACCGATGCCGGCAAGAGTTGGCGCTACCTGGACAACATTCCCATCGAGCAGTTCTACATGGTGGCCTTCGATGACCGTAGTCCGTACCTGCTGTGCGGAGGGTTGCAGGACAACAACGGGTGGTGCGGTCCGTCGAACAGCCTGTCGCGCGGCGGGATCGTGGGCGCGGACTGGTGGACCGCTACCGGAGGCGATGGCGAGTACATCGTGCCGGCGGGAAACAAGTCGAACATCATCTATGCCGACTCGCAGAATGGGTCCATCTCGCGTATGGATAGGGCGACGGGCGTGGCGGATTACATGCGTCCGTACCTGCAGGGCGTGACCGACCTGGCGCCCAAGGATCTGAAGTACCGGTTTAACTGGACGTCGCCCATCGCGGTGGCGCCGAACGACTGGAAGACCGTTTATCTCGGCGGCAACGTGCTGTTCAAGTCCACCGACGCCGGTAAGACCTGGACGCCGATCAGCCCCGACCTGACGCGCAACGACAAATCCAAGCAACTGCCCAGCGGCGGGCCGGTGGAACTGGACATGAGCGGAGCGGAGACCTTCGACGCCATCCTGTCCATGGCGCTGTCGGCGAGCGATCCGAATGTGATCTGGGTCGGCACCGACGACGGCCTGGTGCAGGTGACGCGCGACGGCGGCAAGAGCTGGGCCAACGTCACCCCGGCCAAGGTGCCGGAGTGGGGCCGCTTGCAGCAGATCGAGGTGTCGCCGTTCGCGCCGGGGACAGCGTACGTGGCGCTGGATTATCACGAGGTCGAGAACAACAAGCCGTACGTTTTCAAGACGCACGATTACGGCAAGACGTGGACGTCGATCACGAGCGGTCTGCCGGGGAACGATCCGGCGCGCGTGGCGCGCGAAAACCCCAACCAGAAAGGCATGCTGGTGCTCGGCACCGATGCCGGCTTGTTCTATTCCCATGACGAAGGCGAGCGCTGGACGCCGCTGAAGAGCAATTTCCCGACGGCGCCGATCTACGACCTCAAGTTCCACAAGGCGAACCACGACCTGATCGTGGCGACCCACGGGCGCGGGCTGTTCGTGCTCGACGACATCACGCCGCTGGAGGAGACCTCGGCGCAGGTGCTGGCGCAGGACTTCCACCTGTACTCGTCGCAGCCGGGTGTGAAGTGGCGCTTGTGGCCGGGTGAGAAGCATGGGTTCAGCGCGCGCGGGGATTTCTCCACCCCCAATCCTCCGAATGGCGTGGTGATTTCCTATTACCTGGCGAAAGCGCTGGAACCAGCCGCGCGGGCGGAGCAGCAAGGACGCGGGACGGAAAACCCCCACCCTGTCTCGCCACCTCGCTCCGCTTCGGGGCAGGCTCCACCGGGCGAGACAAGGGTGGGGCAACCGCAAGCGCCCGCGCCGGCACAGGGAAGCGCGGAATCGGCGCGCGCGGAGGAGGCGGGGACGGAGCGAGAGGAGCAGCCTGCCGGAGAGCGCGCTGAGCCGGCGGGCGAGGGTCGCGAGCGTCGCGGGCCGGTGAAGATCGTGGTCACCGATGCCGGCGGGCAGGTGGTGCGCACGCTGTACGGGCCGGGGAAGCAGGGCCTGAATCGAGTCACGTGGAACATGCGCTACGACGACGCCAAGCGGCTCAATTCCGCGCGCCGTCCGGATGAAGAGAACGAGTTCTTCAATCCTGGCGGACCGGCGGCGCTGCCGGGCAAATACAAGGTCGCGGTCACGGCGGCAGGAAAAACGGAGAACACCGAGGCCGCGGTGGAGGCCGATCCGCGCATGCCGTTCGACATGGAGGCCGGGCGGGCGCAGTTGCAGCAGGCCCTGGAACTGCGCGACTGGATGAATGCCATGAACGAGTCGATCAACCGGATTGACAGCTTGAAAGCGCAAATCGCGACCGTGCAGCGGCTGCTCGGGCCGGAGGCGGAGAACAGCGGCGTGGAAAACGTCGCCTATCAGCCGGTGCTGGCGCAGGCGCGGGCCTTGCGGCGCAAGCTGAACACGGTGGAGGAGACGGTGTTCAATGTGGCCGCGGTGGGCGATCCGCTCGCGCGCCTGCATAACCTGGCACGCCCCCACGATCGCCTGCAGAGCGCGTACCGCGCGGTCTCACAGCCCTATAACCAGGCGCCGACTCCCTTGGTGATGGAAGATGTGACGGCGGTTAAACGGGAACTCGACGCGTACCTCGCCGCTTTTAACGAGCTGTTGCGGACCGACGTGGCCGCCTTCAACAAGCTGGCGCTGGAGAAGGGAGCGAACACCCTGTTTGCCGGCGGTCCGATCGAGTTGAAGGCAGGGGCGGCGACGTCCTCGGGACAATAAAGCAGTCGTTGGTCGATGGTCGTTGGCCCGTGGCCGTTCGACCCGCGTGCGGCCCTCACAGGCGCTCGTGACCTCTGTCACTGACCGGTGTGCGCTGTCCAAAGCAACATCAGTGCGGCGGTGAAGGTCTATCCGTCTACCGCTTCACGGCTCCGGCATCCCTGCCAGGCGAGGTTTTGTGCGGGAAAGCGAACACGGACGGCGATGGTTTTGGGCGACCCTGGTGCTCTCCAGCATCAGCATCATCGCGCTGGTGTTCGCATTCTGGGAGCTGGTGGAGAACCACTATTTCCGCGATTTGAATTACGTCTCGCTGCACTACCTCTACATCAGCCGGGGGATCGCGTCGTCGCTGCTGCTGGCCTCGTGGGCGGCGTGGTTCGTGCTGCGGCAGCGGCGCATCGCGGAAGAGGAGTTGCGCCGCTCGCGTGAGCGCTACCGCGGCCTGCTGGAATCGTCGCCGGGCGCGGTGGCGCTGTATGACGGCGCGCTGCGGGTTTGGGAATGGAACGCGGCGGCGGAGCAGCTTTACGGGTTCACCAAGGCGGAGGTCATCGGGAACGCGCTGCCCACGGTGCCGCTGGACAAGGACCAAGAGCTGCACTCGTTCTTGCATTCGGTGGACGCCGGCGATGCGGTATTCGACCAGGAGACGCAGCGCCGCAATCACAGAGGCGATGCCATCGAGGTCCAGCTCAGCCTTTTGCCGTTCCGCGAGGGCGGCCGCCAGTACGTCATGGAAGTCACCTATGACATCCGTGAGCGGGTACGGTTGCGCCAGACCTTGCTCGAGCTGGAAAAGCTCACCACCATGGGCAAGATGGCGGCGGGCACGGCGCATCACCTCAACACGCCCATGGCATCCATGCTGCTGCGGGTGCAGATGATGCGCGCGCGGGCGGAGCACAAGAACGGGTGCGCCTCGGACCTGGAACAACTGGAGAACACCATCGGCTTCTGCCAGCAGTTTGTGAGACGGCTGCTCGATTTCTCGCGCAAGCCCGCTCCGCAGAAGCAGCCGGAAGAAGTGGGGCCGCTGGTCGAGGCGGTGCTCGGATTCATGGCGCCATCGTTCAGCGCCAAAAAGGTGCGGGCGAGCGCCGATCTGGCGGAGATCGTGGGCGCCAAGGTGCTGGCCGATCGCAACCAGATCGAAACTCTGCTGCTGACCCTGCTGAGCAACGCGCTGGACGCGGTTTCCACCGGCGGTGAAATCCGCATCACCTGCCGCCAGACAGACGGGAAACTCGCCATCGAAATTGCCGACAACGGCTGCGGCATTTCCGACGCTGACTTCGCGCGCGTCTTCGAGCCCTTCTTCACCACCAAGCCGCCGGGCAAGGGTACCGGGCTGGGACTGGCGATTGCGCGCAATATCGTGGCGGAACACGGCGGCACGATTGGCCTGCATGCCGCCCCCGCTGGAGGCGCTGTCGCCACGGTGCAGTTGCCGTTGTGGCTGGGCAGCCGGATGAATGCCGCGGCGTTCGCGCAGGAGGCGGGAGCATGAGCCCGGACCAGAGCAGCGCGGAAATCCTGATTATTGACGACGATGCCGGCCTGGCGGGCACGCTGCGCGATTTCCTGGTGGAGCAGGGATACACCGTGGTGGTCGCGCTGTCAGGCGCGGAGGCGATGGCCGCCACCGAGGAGAATCCCGGGCTCGCGGTCGCGCTGGTTGACCTGGTCATGCCGCTCACCGATGGTTTGACGCTGATGGAGCAGATTCACCAGCGCAATCCCGATCTGCCGGTCGTGATCATGACCGGATACGCGACGGTGGAGACGGCGGTGGAGGCGATCAAGCGCGGCGCCGAGGACTATCTCACCAAGCCCTTCGACCGGCAGGCGGTGAAGAAGAAAATCGGGCGCCTCATGGAAGTGCACCGGCTGCGGCAGCGGGTGGCGCAACTGGAAGCCAACCTGAAGGAAATCCACGACCCGTTCGAGAACCTGGTGTTCGTCTCGCCGCAAATGCAACGCGTGGTGGAACGCGCGCGGGCGGCGGCGGCCAGCGATGCGGCGGTGCTGATCGTCGGCGAAACCGGAACCGGCAAGGAAATGCTGGCCCGCGCCATGCACGGTGCCAGCCGCAGGGCGGGAGAGCCCTTCGTGGCCATCAATTGCGGGGCGTTGCCGCGCGACCTGGTGGAAAGCGAGCTGTTCGGCTTCCGTCGCGGCGCCTTTACCGGCGCCTACAACGATGCGCCCGGCGTCTTCGTCTCGGCGGGCCGCGGCACCGTGTTTC
The DNA here is from genome assembly GCA_020072845.1 of Terriglobia bacterium. Taxonomy (NCBI): domain Bacteria; kingdom Pseudomonadati; phylum Acidobacteriota; class Terriglobia; species Terriglobia bacterium. The sequence goes on along the minus strand of JAIQGF010000004.1, from coordinate 96,632 downwards.
TCGACGAGATCGGCGAAATGCCCAAGGACGCGCAGGTCAAACTCTTGCGCGTGCTGCAGGAGAAAGAGCTGCGGCCGGTGGGAAGCACGCGCCCGGTGCAGGTGGATGTGCGCATCGTCGCCGCCACCAACCGGCCGCTGGCGCAGTTGCGGTCGGAATTCCTGCGCGACGATTTGTATTTCCGAATCGCGACTGTGGTCATCGAAATCCCGCCCCTGCGCGCGCGCCGCGAGGACATCCTCGTCCTGGCGCAGCATTTTGCCGCGCAGTTGTCGGACCGTTACGGGCGTCACATCACGCTGGCGCGCGCCGCCACCGAGTTGCTGCTGAACCACAGCTTTGCCGGCAATGTCCGCGAGTTGCAAAACGTGCTGGAGAGCGTGGCCGCGCTCTCGCAAGCGGATCCGCAGACGATTACCGATAAGGACGTGAAGACGCTGGTGGCCACGCCGGCCGCGGCCGCGCGCTTCGAGGAACATCCGCTGGCGCTGGACGAGATGGAACGAATTGCCATCGAGCGCTCGTTGCGCATGTGCCAAGGCAACCGCACCAAGGCGGCGGCGCTGCTCGGCATTTCGCGCGACACGCTGTACCGCAAGATGCGCGATTTGAAAGTCCGCGATGAAGCGGAGCAGGCGAAATGACGCAGCCGCGGCGGGAATTCGTGCTCTGGATGGCAATCGCGACCGCGGCGCTGCTGGTCTTCGCGGTGATCCTCCGCGTTCAGTACAGCAACACCCAGAACCGCTGGGCGATTACGGTCGCGCCCAAGCCCGCCCAGGGCAGCGCCGTCTTCCGCGACAAAGGATGCGCCAACTGCCACGACGGCCGGGCCGGTGGAGGTCAGTTGGGGCCGCCGCTGCGGCAACGCGCCGCCACGCTGCCCCAGTTGGTCACGGCCATGTGGAACCATGCCCCCCGTATGTACGAGGCCATGCAACAGGCCAAGCTTCCCTATCCCACGCTGTCCTATGACGAGACGGGACAACTGGTCGCCTACCTCTACCTGACCGGTTATTCCGACGAGCCGGGAGACGCGGCGCGCGGGCAGCAGTTGTTCGTCACCAAGAATTGTGCCCGTTGCCACAGCTCGGAGGGCAAGGCCGGAGCCGCGCCCACGGTGCAGGAGCTGGCGCGGGCCGATTCGCCGATCACCTGGACGCAGGTCCTTTGGAACCACGCCGCGGCGATGGAAAGCAGCATGCGCGCCCTGGGCATTGCGTGGCCTCATTTTCAGGTGAACGAACTGCGCGACCTGTTTGCCTACCTGCGGCAACAAAGCGGGAACGCGGCCGCCGAACCGTCCGTCCCGGCGGCGGACCCCGACCGCGGATGGCAGGTCTTCCAGACGAAGTATTGCATCAACTGCCACGCGCTTCGCAACCCTCCCACGCCGGCAGTGGTGCCTGTCGGCGGTCCGCCTCCGCGGCCGGTCGGGCCGGTGCTAGGGGCCGACGGCAAGCTGCCGCCCACGTTTTCGCAATTCGGGGAGACGATGCTGAATCATTTTCCCGACATGCATCGCGCCATGCGCTCCGTGGGGCAGGCGCCGCCAACGTTTGAGTCGCAGGAGATGGCCGACCTGGCGGTGTTTCTTTATAGCCTGCATTACCAGGAGCCATCCGGATCGCCGCAGGTCGGGGCCAGCATCTTCGCGTGGCGGGGATGCGCCGACTGCCACGGCACGCGGGCGCAAGGCGCCGCACGCGGCCCGGCTTTGCGCGGACGCGGCCAAGCCTACACCGCGGTACGGCTGGCCAACAATCTCTGGCGGCACGGCGCAAAAATGTACGAGCAGAGCCGCAAGGTGGGGCAATCGTGGCCGGTCTTGCAGGAGAGCGATGTGGGAGACCTGCTGTCGTTTTTGAATACGCCGATCGAGACGCGTAAATAGCCTATTGGATCGAGCTCACCGTAATCAGCAGCATTCCGCTGCCAGCGTAGACACGCACGTTTTTTCTTGATTGCAGAACGATCTCGCCAATCGGGTTTGTGTCCCCGGCATGCGCAATGTCGAAGCGACCGAAGCCATAAGCGCCGCAGGCGGATGACGAAAACACCCATAGCGCCAGCCGGCGACCGTTGCTGCCCGCGTCACATCCGGGATATGGTACTGCCAGTAGCACGGCCATCACACCATCGTTGACCGGGTCGCCGACGACCACGTCTCCATGCATGACATGGCCGCCTCCGCGATACACCGAGTCACCGCCGATCTGGGTGGTTGTCCAGTTCGCCGGCGATTCGCCACGGTCCGGGCTATGGTCCGGCATTTGCGCGTCCAGCACGTCCCGCGGCGGCGCGAGCGCGCGCAAGCTGGTGTTGATCGCAATGTCTCGGCCATTGCTGTGCACGGAATCAAATCGCAGGCGCACGTACGAGCTGCCATCGCCCTTCCTCCCGGCCTGCAGCACGCGTCCACTCATGCGCGAGCCGGCGCGAATCATGCCTCCTGACGGCAAGGGCACGTCCTGCGCAATGCTGGCGGTAATCGGCTGGCCGGACGTGGCGGACTTCTCATCAAGCTTGGTGTTCAGCCTTACCGGCAATGCGGTCCCGGATGGAATCTCCTGGGCACAAGCGCTGGCTGCCGAGGCCAGGAGCACGGCCATAGCGATTCTAAGTCCGCTCATGACAGAGCACTCTAACCGATAATCAGGTGAGCCGTGTGGCGCATCTGCCCCCGCCTGATTCGAACGATCGTCCGATTTTCTGACGCCGCCCGATTCTCGGACAGACAAACCCCCGTTCGGCTGCCCTGTGCTGCTATGTTGAACTCTCCTAAGCGTCACTCTGCCAATCACATACGCGCTTTTGCACAGTGGCGTCCCGGACGGCCCCACGCGTGCGAACGTACGTTCGTATATCGAGGGATACAGGAGGAAGGGAAGCGATGCCTGATAACAGCCGTGAGCCTTGGTCGGCCTCTCCGGTGGACGTCAACTCATCGACAAATTCCCTTTCTCCCTCCCCGATTAAAGGAGTCTTCGCCATGAGACGCGTGGACGTGCTTGCCTTCATAGGACTTTTCCTGCTGTTTGCCGGCGCCGGCACCTTCCTGGGCAAGTACAGCGCCCTGCCTCTGTGGGTAGTGTGGCTGGTGGGTCCGCTGCTCTGGTACCTGGGTTTCGCCGTCCTGATCTCATGGATGCTGTGGCGGCTGTTCGTGCCCGCTCCCGAGGCCGCGCGCCAGGAAGAAACCGAGGTGCAGCCCGTCCAAGTGAGTAATTTCCTGGAACACGATTACGAAATACCCCTGGAGCCAAGAATGCGAAAGGTACCCGTTTACAGCACGTTGGTAGTTCTCATACTGCTCTCATCGCTGTTTATTGCGCAGTCCTACGCGGCCGATACCGCCGCCGCCGTTTTCACCAGCAAGTGCGTCATGTGTCACGGCGCCGACGGGCAAGGCAAGACGCCGATGGGCGCCAAATTCAACCTCAAGAGCCTGACCTCACCCGAAGTGCAGAAGCAGTCCGTCGCCGAGCTTTCCCAGACCATCGCCAAGGGCAAAAACAAAATGCAGGCGTATGATGGCAAGCTGACCAAGGACGAGATTGCGCAACTGGCCGCCTACGTCAAGGGCTTGGCCAAGAAGTAGCGCAGCCAGCGGCACATTTCGGGAGGCCATGATGCAAGCGTTTGAGGCTACAACTGCACCCCGCGGCGCGGGTGGACACGCCGGTCCGGACAGTCCCGCCCGTCGGCGTTTCGTGCAGATTCTTCTGGGCGGAGGATTGCTCGCATCCGCCGCGTCCTTCATTTATCCCGTCCTGCGTTACCTGGTCCCGCCGGCCGCCACCGACATGGGCGGCGACACGGTGGTGGCCGCGCACGTCGGCGAACTGAAACCGAATAGCGCCAAAATCTTTCGCTTCGGCAGCCGGCTTGGGCTACTGATTCTCGACAGCAGCGGTGAATACCGCGCCATGTCCGCCACCTGTACCCACCTGAGTTGTACCGTGCAATACCGCAGCGACCTGAAGCAGGTGTGGTGCGCCTGCCACAACGGCACCTACGATCTGGCGGGACGCAACGTCTCGGGTCCGCCGCCGCGTCCGCTGGAACTGTTCGACGTGCACGTGCAGGGCGAGGAGATCGTCGTGCGCCGGAAACGGGAGGCGTGAGATGAGCCCATTCGTTCTCGTCAAGAACTGGCTCGACGAGCGCTTCGGCTGGGCCGAACTCACCAAGCCGCTGCGCAAGAAGACCGTCCCCATGCACCGGCTTTCGTACTGGTACTTCCTGGGCGGGATCACGCTGTTCCTTTTCATGATTCAGGTTTGTACCGGCATTCTCCTCCTGCTGTATTACCGCGCCAGCGCCAATGAGGCCTTCGAAAGCGTGCAGTACATCACCACCCAAGTGCAGTTCGGCTGGCTGGTGCGGTCGATTCATTCCTGGTCGGCGAACCTGATGATCCTGACGGTGTTCGCCCACATGTTCAGCGTCCTGTTCCTGAAGTCGTACCGCAAGCCCCGCGAATTGACGTGGGTCACGGGTGCGGTGCTGCTGTTGCTGGCCATGGGCTTTGGGTTTAGCGGCTACCTGCTGCCGTGGAATACGCTGGCCTTCTTCGCCACCAAAGTCGGAACCGAAGTCGCCGGGCAAGTGCCGGTGATCGGCAAATGGATCGTCATTTTCCTGCGCGGCGGCGAGGACGTCACGGGCGCCACCCTGACGCGCTTCTTTGGCTTCCACGTCGCGGTGCTGCCGGGGATTACCACCCTGCTGCTCGCGATCCATATCCTGCTGGTGCAGAAATTCGGCATCAGCGTGCCGCCGTCGGTGGAAGAGCAGTGGCAGCGCGATCCTTCGGCCGCGCGCGAAATGAAGTTTTTTCCCAACTTCGCCCTGCGCGAAATGTTCGCCTGGTACATCGCGCTGGGAGTTTTGGGCGCACTGGCCGCGTTGTCGCCCTGGGGTCTGGGTGCGAAGGCCGATCCTTTTGCTTCGGCGCCCGCCGGCATCAAGCCCGAGTGGTACTTCCTGTTCATGTTCCAGACGCTGAAACTGATTCCTGCCAAGATCTGGTTCATTGACGGCGAGTTGTTGGGCGTGCTCGGTTTCGGACTAGCCGGCGCGGTTTGGGTGCTGCTCCCATTTGTCGAGGGATGCAAATGGAGGCTGGCGCGCGCGTTCGTGACCGGGTTCGGCGTGTTCGCGCTGGCGTACATCGTCACCATGACGATGTACGGATACGTGGCCAAGTGAGCCGGGCGGGAGAAGAATTCATGAGCGCCATTGATAACCAAATCATGCAAGCGCGCGATGGGGGGCAAGCGAGGGGGACTGCCCCCGCGCGCGCATCGCAGTGGATGTTCCTGCTGGCGGTGGCAATCTGGATCGTGGTCGCGCTGTTCGCCGCGTCGCGGGCGCATGCCGCCGCGCTGCCGCCAGCGGTGCAGAGCACGTGCGTGGACTGCCACTCGGCGCTGGACGCCAACCTGAAAGTCACCGGCGAGCAGTACGCGCAGGACATTCACGCGCAAAAGGGCCTCACCTGTGCCGCGTGTCACGGCGGCGATCCCACCAGCATGGAGGCCATGGACAAGAAGAAGGGCTTTAAGGGGCACATTGACCGCAAGGCGATCCCAGAACTGTGCGCCAAGTGCCACGCCGACGGCGCTTACATGCGGCAGTACAACCCGTCGCTGCGCACCGACCAGTTGGCGCAGTACAAGACCAGCGTGCACGGCAAGCGGCTGGCGGGCGGCGATTCCAAGGTCGCGGTCTGCATTGATTGCCACGGCGTGCACGGCATCCGCGCGGTGAAGGATCCGCGGTCGAAGGTGTATCCGCTGAACGTGGCGGACACTTGTGCGCGCTGCCATGCCGACGGCAAGTACATGCAGGCGTATCCCATCAAGCACGACCAGTTCGCCGGCTACAGCAGCAGCGTGCATCACGACGCGCTGGCGGTGCGCGGCGACCTGAGCGCGCCCACCTGCACCACGTGCCACGGCAATCACGGAGCGGCGCCACCGGGCGTCGCCAGCGTGACCAATGTCTGCTCCACCTGCCACGTCTTCCAGGCGCAGTTATTCGACACCAGCCCGCATAAGGCGGCATTCGCGGCCGCCGGGCTGCCCGGTTGCGTCACCTGTCACAGCAACCACCGCATCACCCATCCCAGCGACGCCATGGTGGGCACCGGCCCGCAGGCCGTGTGCACACAGTGTCACTCCCAGGGCGATGCCGGATTCGCCGTCGCCGGTAAAATCCAGCAGCAGTTCGCCGCGTTACAAAATGCGATCGTGAAATCCGACGAGGTTCTGACGCGCGCCGAGCAATCGGGCATGGAGGTGAGCCAGGCGCAACTCGATTTGACTTCCGCGCGCGACCAGCTCACCAAAGCGCGCGTCACCCTGCACAGCTTCACCCTGGCGAAAATCGACGCCGACGTCAAAGTGGGCCAGGAGACCGCGGAGAAGACCCGCCAGGCTGGCGAGAAGGCCCTGCGCGAACGCGACTACCGCCGCGCCGGACTCGGCATTTCGCTGCTCACCATCGTGGCGATGCTGATCGGACTGAAGCTGTACATCAGCAGAATCGAGTCACGGAAATAAGTCTTGGTCATCATGACCTCCTGAACCCGGCCCGGTCTGCGGGCCGGGATTTTTTTGTCCCCATGCCTCGTGCTACGATGCTCGGTTTCGTCGTGGGGAGGATCGTAAGCATGTTCAGGCGTGTCGCCATCCTGCTGTTTGTGTGTCTCGCTTCCGTGCTGTTTGCCCAAACCTACAACCAGGCGCTCTTCAGCGGGATGAAGTGGAGAGGCATCGGTCCCTATCGCGGCGGACGCGTCATAGCCGTCAGCGGCGTGCCGGGCGAGCCCAATACGTTTTATTTCGGAGGCGTCGCCGGCGGCATATGGAAGACCACCGATGCCGGCGCCACTTGGCGGCCGTTGACGGACAAGCAGCCCTTCACCTCCATCGGTGCGCTGGCCGTGGCCGACTCCGATCACAACCTGCTGTATGCCGGCACCGGCGAGGCGTGCATCCGCGGCAACATTACCTACGGCGATGGCGTGTACAAGTCCGTGGATGGCGGTAAGAACTGGACCCATGTTGGCCTGCCGGATTCGCGGCAGATCGGCGCCGTCATCGTTCACCCCTCCAATCCCAATATCGTTTACGTCGCGGCCCTGGGACATGTGTACGCACCCAGCGCCGAGCGCGGCATTTACCGCACCACCGACGGCGGCGCCTCCTGGCAAAAAGTTCTGTTCGTCAATGACAAGACCGGCGGTATTGACGTCGTCTTCGACCCGCAGAACCCGAACACTTTGTTTGCCGCCATGTGGGAAGTGAACCGCACGCCGTGGAGCCTGTCCAGCGGCGGGCCGGGCAGCGGCCTGTTCCGCTCCACCGACGGCGGCAACACCTGGAAGCGGCTCGAAGCACACGGCCTTCCCGACGGCGTGCTCGGGCGCATCGGCGTATCCGTCTCCGGCGCGGATTCCAACCGCGTGTACGCGCTCATCGAGGCGAAAGAGGGCGGGCTATTCCGCTCCGACGATGGCGGCGACACCTGGGTTCGCGTCAACGACGACGAGCGCTACCGCCAGCGCGCCTGGTATTTCACCCACATCTTCGCCGACCCGAAGACGGTGGACACCGTGTACGTCGAGAACACCGGCCTGTTCCGCTCGGTGGACGGCGGCAAGACCTTTACGCTGCTCCCCGCGCCCCACGGCGATCATCACGGTCTGTGGATCGATCCCACCAATCCCAAAAGCATCATCAACGGCAACGACGGCGGCGCCACCATCAGCCTGGACGGCGGGCAGACCTGGAGCACGCTGCTGAACCAGCCGACCGCGCAGTTCTACCACGTCATTGCCGACCAGCAATTTCCGTACTTCGTCTACGGTGCGCAGCAGGACAACAGCAGCGTGGGTATTGCCAGCTATGCCGACGAGGGCGTGATTACGATGCAGAACTGGTTCGAATTCGGCGGCGAGACCGGCTTCATCGCGCCCGACCCGCGCGACACCAACACCATCTACGGCAACAACGAGGCCACCATTTTCCGCTTCAACAAGGCGAACCAGCAGACGCAGGACGTTTCCGTGTGGCCGCTGGACGTGGCCGGCCACGGCGCCGTCGATCTCGACGTGCTGCGCTTCAACTGGACGTCCCCGTTGTTTATATCGGCTCACGATAAAACGACCCTTTATACCGCCGGCGACAAGGTGTACAAGAGCGCCGACGCCGGCATGACCTGGACCGCCATCAGCAAGGATCTGACGCGCAACGACAAATCCAAGCAGTTGCCCTCCGGCGGCCCGATCACGCTCGACATCACCAGCGTCGAGTACTACGACACCGTCTTCACGCTCGCCGAGTCGCCCGTGCAGCAGGGCGAGCTTTGGGCGGGCACTGACGACGGCCTCGTCTGGCTCACCCGCGACGGCGGCACCACCTGGACCAACGTCACGCCCAAGGCGATGCCGGAGTGGAGCCTGGTGAGCATCATCGATCCGTCGCCGCACGACGCCGGCAGCGCCTACATTGCCGTGGACCGCCACAAGTCGGACGATCAGAAGCCGTACATCTACAAGACCTCCGATTTCGGCAAGACCTGGACGCTGGTGGTGAACGGAATCCCGCAAAACTTTTACGTGCGCTCGGTGCGGGAAGACCCCGGACGCAAGGGCCTGCTGTTTGCCGGCACGGAGCGCGGCGTGTACGCATCCTTCGACGACGGCGCGCACTGGCAGTCGCTGCAACTTAACCTGCCGGTTTCGCCGATTCACGACCTTGTCGTGCACGACAACGATCTCGTGGTCGCAACCCACGGCCGCTCGTTCTGGATCCTGGACGACATCACGCCGTTGCGCCAGCTCACGGCGGCAAGCGCCTCTGCGCCCGCGATCCTTTACAAGCCGCAGCCTGCGGTGCGTTTCCACTATCCGGACCAGGTGGACCGCCGTCGTCCGGTGGGCGAAAACCCGCCCAAGGGCGCCGTCATTGATTATTACTTTGCGGCCAAGCCGAAAGAAGAAGTGACGCTCGACATCACCGACGCGCAGGGAAAACTCGTGCGCCACCTCTCCAGCAAGGAAAAGAAAACCTACGAACAGCCGCCGGAGTGGCCCGACCAGGAAATTCCCAATCCTACGATTCCTGCCGAGGCCGGCATGAACCGCTACCCCTGGGACCTGCGCTACGAATCGCCGGTCAAGATTCCGGGCGCGTTTTATTCGGGGTTGGGACCGGTGGGACCGCTCGCGCTTCCCGGCACATACCAGGTGAAGCTGACCGCCGGGTCCTTCACCCAAACCGTGCCGCTGGAACTGCTCATCGATCCGCGGTTGAAAAACGTTACCCAGGCGGACTTGCAGAAGGAATTCGATCTGGCCGTGAAGATCGACCGCAGCAACCGGGAACTGCACCTCGCGGTGAATCAGATTCGCCAGCTCCGCGGCGAACTCGACACGTTGAAGAAATGGGCGGGCGAGAGCACCCCGGCGAAACAGGTAGTGGCCGCGGCCGACGAGCTCAACAAGAAAATGACTCCCATCGAAGAAAAATTGATGCAGGTGCAGATGAAGAGCTCGGAGGGCAACCTGCGTTATCCCAACCAGCTCAACGAGCAGTTCGACTCCCTCAGCCACACCATTGAGTACGCCGATGCCGCGCCGACCCGGCCGCAGTACGCCGTGTATGACGTTCTCAACGGCAAACTTCAGGAGCAACTGAAGGCCCTGCGCGAGCTGCTGGATCGCGATCTGCCGGCGCTCAACGATCTCATGCGCAAGACCGGTGTGCCGGTGCTGACTGTGCCCTCGGGCACGCCTGCTGGCTCGTAAATTACCGCTCCGGCTGGAAAAGATATCTCTGGCCGTCCGCCATCGCCTCCGCCACCTTCATGAATGCGCGCGCAGCGTGCGACAGGTTCGCATGCTTGCGGTACACGAGGCGCAGCCGTCGTTCCAGCTTGAGGTCGGCGATGGGCACGCGAACCAGGTCGCCACGCTGCAGTTCGTCTTGCACGCAGATCCCCGGCACCAGCGCCACGCCGTTCTCCATCATCACGAACTTCTTGATCGCCTCGATCGTCGGCAACTCGGTGTCCATGTTGAGCGGCGTCTTGTGGCGCTTGAATGACTGGATGACCTTGTCGCGGTACGGCGAGGGCACGTGGTGCGCCACGAACGATTCCACCCCGAGCTGCTTGATGCTCACTTGGCGGGCCTTGGCCAGCGTGTGCCGCGGGTACACGACAAACGCCAGCTCGTCCCGGTACACCACGATGCTGCGCAGCAACGGGTCCTCGGGATTGAAGGAGAGCACGCCGCACTCCACGTTGTGTTCCAGGATTTCCTGGGGAATGCGGCTGGCCAGCGAACGCTCCACCGTCGTCTTCACCAGCGGGTACAGCCGCCGGAATTCCGCCAGCACCGGCAGCAGGTAAAGGCAGGTGTACTCGTTGGCGGCGACGTTCAGCTTGCCTTTCCGCATCTCGCGCATTTCCACCAGCGCCTCGGTGGCCTCTCCCCGCAGGTTGAGCAACTTTTGCGCGTACTCGTGCAGGACGCGCCCGGCGTCGGTGAGATGGCCGTCGCGCGACGAGCGGTCGAACAGCGGTTCGCTGAGTTCGTCTTCCAGCTTGCGGATCGCCTGGCTCACCGCCGGCTGCGTGCGGTACAGTTTTTCCGCCGCCCGCGAGAAGCTGCCCTCGCGCGCCACCATGACGAACACTTCCAGTTGGAACAGGTCCATCCGTGCCCTCTATTCAAGGATGTTTGCCCGGGGGTGCCCCGCGATTATGCCATCAAAAAACCTAATGATAACCAAAAGAATTATAACTTGGAGTATCGGGCCTCCGGCGGCTTACGATTATGGCAGTTACCGAGGATACCGGGACGCCTCACATTTGCCTGGGGCCCTCCGCACATAGTCGTGTGATCCACTTTGACGGGAGGCGCAGTGAGCGACAATCGCATTACGATCTTCGATACCACGCTGCGCGACGGCGAGCAGTCGCCCGGGTGCAGCATGAACCTGGACGAAAAGGTGCTGATAGCCGGTCATCTCGACCGGCTTGGGGTAGACGTCATCGAGGCCGGGTTCCCCATCGCCTCCGATGGTGATTTCCGTGGCGTCCAAGCGGTCGCCGCCTGCATTCGGCGGCCCAAGATCGCCGCCCTGGCGCGCTGTACCCGCAAGGACATCGATCGCGCCTGGGAGGCCATTCGCGGCGCCGAGCGCCCCCGCATCCACATCTTCCTCGCCACCTCCGACATCCACCTCCAGTACAAACTCAAGATCTCCCGCCACGACGCCCTGGCGCAGTCACGCGATGCTGTGACCTATGCCCGTACCCTGTGTGACGACGTCGAGTTCTCCCCCGAGGACGCCACCCGCTCCGACCCGGAATTCCTTAACTCGGTCCTCGAGGGTGTGATCGAGGCCGGCGCCACCACGCTCAACATTCCCGACACCGTCGGCTACACCGTCCCGTCGGAGTTCACGCGCCTGATCGCGAACATCCGCGAGCGCGTGCGCGGCATCGAGAAGGCAACCATCTCCGTGCACTGCCACAACGATCTCGGGCTCGCCGTCGCCAACAGCCTGGCCGCGATTGAAGCCGGCGCCCGGCAGGTGGAGTGCACCGTCAATGGCATCGGCGAACGCGCCGGCAACGCTGCGCTGGAGGAAATCGTGATGGCGATGCGGGTCCGCGCCGACCGCCTCCCGTTCACCACCGGCATTCGCACCGAGCACATCTCGCCCGCCAGCCAGGCGCTCTCTGCCATTCTCGGGTTTCCGGTGCAGCCTAACAAGGCCATCGTCGGCTGCAACGCGTTCGCGCATGAAGCCGGCATTCACCAGCATGGCGTGCTCAGCAATCCGCTGTGTTACGAGATCATGACGCCCGAATCCGTCGGCCTGTCGTCCAACCGCATCGTCCTCGGCAAACATTCCGGCCGCCACGCGCTCGCGCGCCGCTACGCCGAGCTCGGACATCCGCTCGCCGGCGACGAACTCAATTCGGTGTACCAGCGCTTCACCGAACTCGCGGACCGCAAGAAAAACATCTATGATCGGGATTTGATCGCGCTGCTGCCGCGACGCGGTGTGCCTCCATCGCCGCCGATTGCGGGCGCCGCGCAGGCCTACGGAGACTGATGGGGACCGGGCTGAGCATTACCGTTCTTCCTGGCGACGGCATTGGCGTCGAAGTGACGCGCGAAGCGGTACGCGTGCTGCGTGCCGTCGCCGAAATCCAGGGCTACGACTTCCACTTCCGTTCCGAACCGATCGGCGGAGCAGCGATTCGCGAAACCGGCTTTCCCCTCCCCCCTTCAACCCTGGACGCGTGCCTGGGCAGCGATGCGGTGCTGCTGGGCGCGGTCGGCGGGCCGGAATTCGATTCGCTGCCTTCCGACCGCAAGCCGGAATCCGGGCTGCTGGCGCTGCGCAGCCGGCTCGGCGCGTTTGCCAACCTGCGCCCCGCGTCCTCTCACCGCGCCATCGAGGACTGCTCGCCGCTCCGCTCCGAGGTGGTGCGCGGCGCCGATATTCTGGTCGTCCGCGAATTGCTCGGCGGGCTCTACTTCGGCCAGCCGCGCGGTTTCAGGTCCGATTCCGCCGCGTTCAACACCATGCGTTATTCCAGCGAAGAAATCGAACGCATCGCGCGCATTGCCTTCCAGCAGGCGCGGACGCGCCGGCACAAGGTGACCTCGGTGGACAAGGCGAACGTGCTGGAGACCTCGCAACTGTGGCGCAAGGTCGTCAGCGGTGTGGCGCACGAATTCCCCGACGTCGCGCTCGATCACATGTACGTGGACGCCTGCGCCATGCACCTGGTCTCGAACCCGTGCCGCTTCGATGTCATCCTCACGGAAAACTTGTTTGGCGACATTCTTTCCGACGAATCGGCGGTGATCAGCGGCTCGCTCGGCATGCTGGCTTCGGCAAGCATCGGCGGAAAAGTCGGCTTGTTCGAGCCCGTCCACGGTTCCGCGCCTGACATTGCGGGCCGCGGCATTGCCAATCCGCTCGGCGCGATTGCCACCGCGGCGCTGCTGCTGCGCTTTGCCGGCGGAATGGAGCAGGAAGCGCGCGACGTAGAAGCTGCCATTGCCGAGGTGCTGGACCGCGGTTATCGCACCGCGGATCTGATTCGCGACCGGCGCACGCCGCCCGCGACCACCGAACAGATGGGCGCTGCCGTCGAGGACGCGCTCGCCGGCATCGGCGACCGCCGCCACGCCTACCACGCGGTGTAAGGATGCCGACACCGCGGACCATGTTTGACAAACTCTGGACTGGGCACTTGGTCTGCGAACCGCCCGGCGAGCCCGCGCTGCTCTACATTGACCTCCACCTGGTACACGAGGTCACCACGCCGCAGGCATTCGACGGCCTGCGCGCTGCCGGACGCCGCGTCCGCTGTCCCGAACGCACCCTTGCCACCGTGGACCACAACGTCCCCACAACATCGCCGCGGACTGTGATCTCGGATCCGGTGGCGGCGCGGCAGGTGGAAGCGCTGCGCAAGAACTGCGGCGAATTCGGCATTCGTCTCTTCGACATCGACTCGCCGGAGCAGGGCATCGTGCACGTCATCGGCCCGGAGCTTGGCGTCACGCAGCCCGGCATGACCATCGTGTGCGGCGACAGTCATACCAGCACGCACGGCGCCTTCGGCGCGCTCGCCTTCGGCATCGGAACTTCGGAAGTCGAGCACGTGCTCGCCACCCAAACCTTGCCACAGCGCAAGCCGCGCACCATGCAGGTCCGGGTTCACGGCCTGCTGGGGCCGGGCGTCACGGCCAAGGACCTGGCGCTGGGCATCATTGGCCAGATCGGCACCAGCGGCGCCACCGGGCACGTCATCGAGTACGCCGGTAAAGCCGTCGCCGCGCTTTCCATGCCGGAGCGCATGACGCTGTGCAACATGAGCATCGAGTCCGGCGCGCGCGCCGGCATGGTCGCCCCCGACGACACCACGTTTGCCTGGATTCGCGGCCGCCGCTTTGCCCCGCCGGGACCCGACCTGGCCCGCGCCATTGACTACTGGCGCACTCTGCCCAGCGACGACGGCGCGGAGTTCGACACCACCGCCGACATTGACGCCGCTGCGCTGCCGCCCTGCGTCACCTGGGGCACCAACCCCGGCATGGTGACCTCCGTCACCGACCGGGTGCCCGCTTTGTCGGCCGCCAGGAATGAGGCCGAACGCCGCGCTTGGGAGCGGGCGCTGGAGTACATGGCGCTTGAGCCCGGCACGCTCATCCAGGACATCCTCATCGATCGCGTGTTCATCGGTTCCTGCACCAATTCGCGCCTGGAGGATCTGCGCGCTGCAGCCCGCGTCATCCGCGGCTACCACATTCACCCCAAGGTGCAGGCGCTGGTCGTGCCCGGTTCGCAAGCCGTGAAAGCGGCGGCCGAAGCCGAAGGACTCGACGCCGTTTTCCGCGCCGCCGGCTTCGAGTGGCGCGAAGCGGGCTGCTCCATGTGCCTCGGCATGAACCCCGACGTGCTTGAACCCGGCCAGCGCTGCGCTTCCACCAGCAATCGCAATTTTGAAGGGCGCCAGGGCCGCGGCGGGCGCACCCACCTGGTCAGCCCCGAAATGGCGGCGGCGGCCGCCATCGCCGGGCATTTTGTCGACGTCCGCGGATGGAAGTTCCGCAACTCAGGCGCCAAGGCCAAATAGTCATGGAACCGTTCCGCAAACATACCGGAGTCGCCGCGCCGCTCGATCGCCTTAACGTCGACACCGACCAGATCATCCCCAAGCAATTCCTCAAGCGTATCGAGCGCACCGGCTTCGGCGAGTTTCTGTTTCATGACTGGCGCCTTCTTCCCGACGGCCGCCCCAATCCGGACTTCGTCCTCAACGACACCCGTTACCAGCGCGCCAGCATTCTGATCGCGGGCGCCAATTTCGGCTGTGGCTCCTCACGCGAACACGCGCCCTGGGCGCTGATGGACCATGGCTTTCGCGCCGTCGTCGCGCCGTCGTTCGCCGACATCTTTACCACCAATTGTTTTAAGAACGGCCTGCTCACGGTCGTTCTGCCGGAAAACGCCGTCGCCCAACTCCTGCGGCGCGCGCAGAAGCACGCTTCCTACAGCCTCACCATCGATCTGGAATCGCGCACGGTCTCCGACGAGCATGGTTTTTCGGCTGCGTTTCCCATCGACGATTTCCGCCGGCACTGTCTGCTGGAAGGTCTGGATGAGATCGGCCTCACGCTGCAGCGCGAAGCCGAAATCGCCGCCTACGAAGCGCGCCACTCCCAACCGCCCTGGGCCCGGCCCGCGGTATAGACTCCTCGCCAACACCGGTATTCTCGCCAGGCCTGTGTCCCCGCGCGCCTTGTGCTGCAACGCGAAAGTTTGCTATCGTTCCCGCCCATCGAGCGAAGACTGCGGCAGGGTCCAAGGACAGCGCCGCTTGAGCGCGTCCTGGGGTGAGGTCGCTCGAACCGCCCGTGGGGGGCCTCATGAAATCGGTCGAAATCGTTGTCAACGGCGTGGAGCGCCGCGCCCAGGTGGAGCCGCGCATGTTGCTGGTGCATTTCCTGCGCGACACGGCCGGGCTCACCGGCACCCACATCGGCTGCGAGACGTCTCTCTGCGGCGCTTGCACCGTGATGCTCGACGGCCGCGCGGTGAAATCGTGCACCGTGCTTGCCGTGCAGGCGGACGGCCATTCCGTCACCACTATCGAAGCGCTCGCCGCTGCGGAAAAGCTGCATCCTTTGCAGGAAAGTTTCTGGGAAGAACATGCCCTGCAGTGCGGCTTCTGCACACCCGGCATGATCATGTGCGCCACCGACCTGCTCGCCCACAACGCCGCCCCCAGTGACGCCGAAATCCGCGATGGCATCAGCGGCAATCTGTGCCGCTGCACCGGTTACCAGAACATCGTGAGCGCAGTGAAGTCGGCCTCTCGCAAGTTGACGCGCCGGGCGGCTGCCGGTGCGGGGAAGCAGTAATCCGCCGAGGATCATTTATGGCAAGCAAATCCAGGTCGAAGGGAAAATCAGGCGCGAGTGGCGGAAGCGGTACTGCGGTCCCCCACCGCCGCTGGGTCGGCCAACGCCTCAAGCGCAAAGAAGACCCGCGCCTCATCCAGGGCATCAGCCATTATGTCGGCGACCTGCGCCTGCCCGACCTGCTGCACTGTGTCTTTGTGCGTTCCCCGCACGCCAATGCGCTGATCCTCTCGGTGGACGTGGAAGCGGCGCGCACCGCACCCGGGGTGGTGATGGTGGTCACGCATGCCGAGGTCGCCGGCATCGGCTGCGTTCCCTGCGCCGGCAGCCTGCCCGGACTGAAAATCCCCCATCACTATGTGCTCGCCAAAGACCAGGTGCGCTACGTCGGTGAGCCCGTGGTCGCCATTGTCGCGGACAATCCCTACGCCGCCCGCGATGCCGCCGACCTGGTGGAGATCGATTACGATCCTCTGCCCGCCGTCGTGGACATGGAAAAGGCCGTGGCCCTCAGCAGCGCGCTGGTCCATGAAGAATTCAAAACCAATCTGGCCTTCACCCATGTCATCAAGAACGGCGATGTCGCGGCCGCCTTCAAGCGCGCCGACCGCGTCGTCAAGCAGCGGCTTGTCAACCAGCGGCTGGCGCCCATTGCCATGGAGACGCGCGGCGTGGTGGCGCAGTATCTCGCGGGCGAAAAGCAACTCACCGTGTGGTCCTCCACCCAGATTCCCCACCTTCTGCGCACCCAGATTTCCGTCATGCTCGGGTTGCCGGAAACGTCGGTGCGCGTCATCACCCCCGAAGTCGGCGGCGGCTTTGGCAGCAAGCTGAACGTGTACGGCGAAGAGGCCGTCGTGCCCTGGCTGGCCATGAAGCTCGGCCGTCCGGTGAAGTGGGTGGAAACGCGCCGCGAAAATATCTCCGCCACCATTCACGGCCGCGACCAGATCAACGACGTCGAACTTGCGCTCAGGAAAGACGGCGTCATCCTCGGCATGCGCACCCGCGTTTTCGCCGATCTCGGCGCCTACCACCAGTTGCTGACGCCGATCATCGCCACCCTCACCGGACTCATGAGTACCGGCTGCTACAAAATTCCGGCGATCGAATTTGAAGTTCTCGGCGTCTTCACCAACAAGATGTCCACCGACGCCTACCGCGGCGCCGGGCGTCCCGAGGCCACCTACCTGATCGAGCGCATCATTGACGTTGCGGCCCGCGATCTGAATCTGGATACCGCGGAAATCCGCCGCCGCAATTTCCCCAAGCCCACGGAATTTCCCTACACCGCCGCCACTGGCGTGATCTACGACTCGGGCAACTACCAGCGCAGCCTCAAGCGCGCGCTCGATCTCGCCGGCTACGACAAGCTGCGCGCCCGCCAGAAAGCCGGCTGGAAGCAGGGCAAGTACTACGGCATCGGGCTCTCCACGTATGTCGAAATTTGCGCCATGGGTCCTTCGGCCGCGATGCCGGCGGGCGGCTGGGAGAGCGGCACGGTCCGCATTGAGCCCACCGGCAAGGTGACCGCGCTCACCGGCGCGTCGCCGCACGGTCAAGGCCAGGAGACCACGTTCGCGCAGATGATCGCCGACCTGCTCGGCATCAATCCCGAAGATGTGAACGTCGTTCATGGCGACACCGCGGTGGTTCCCTACGGCATCGGCACCTTTGGCAGCCGCGGCACCGCTGTCGGCGGCAGTGCGCTCTACATTGCGACCGGCAAGCTGACAACCAAGATGGCGGCCATCGCGGCGCACCTGCTGGGCGCCAAGCCCGAGCAGATGGAATTCTATGACGGCCGCATCGGCCAGAAGGGCAGCCGGAAATCGCTTGCCTTCGGCGAAGTCGTCGGCGCCGCCTACTCCGCCAGGTCGCTTCCCGCGGGAGTTGAGCCCGGCCTTGAGGCGACGCACTTCTTCGAGCCTTCGAATTTCACCTTCCCCTTCGGCGCGCACCTCATCTCCTGCGAGGTGGACATCGAAACCGGCGAGATCAAGTTCGACAAGTACATCGCCGTAGACGACTGCGGCAACGTCATCAACCCGATGCTGGTGGAAGGCCAGGTGCACGGCGGCATCGTGCAGGGCATGGCGCAGGCGCTGTACGAGGAAGTCATCTACAACAGCGACGGCCAGCTCGTGACCGGCACGCTGATGGACTACGCACTGCCGCGCGCGCCCGATATTCCGGAGCTTCACCTCGCGCGCACCTGCACGCCCTCGCCGGTGAACCCCATGGGCGTGAAGGGCGTTGGCGAAGCCGGCACCATCGGTTGTACGCCCGCCGTGGTCAACGCCGTGTGCGACGCGCTCACGCCCCTCGGGATTCGCCACATCGACATGCCGCTGAAGCCGGAGCGCGTCTGGCGGGCCGTGCACGACGCCCACATCAAGCCCAGTCACAACGAGACCAAAGCGACCGCGGTGCTCAAGGCCGCCGCCGCAAAAGGCGCCAGGAAACACGGAAGGCGCGCATGATTCCCGCCCAGTTCGAATACGAATCACCTCGCGAACTCAACGAAATCCTGGCGCTGCTCGCCTCCCGCGAAGACGCCAAGCTGCTCGCCGGCGGCCACAGCCTGCTGCCCGCGATGAAACTGCGCCTGGCCTCGCCCGCCTTGCTGGTGGACCTCTCGCGCGTCGCCGGTCTCAACTACATTCGCGAAGCCGGCGGCATCATGCGCATCGGCGCCATGACCACGCACGCCGAGATTGCCGCTTCCTCGCTGCTGTACAAATCGTCGCCGCTGCTGTCGCAGGCAGCGCGAGAAATCGGCGACGTGCAGGTGCGCAACCGCGGCACCATCGGTGGCAGCTTGGCGCATGCCGATCCCTCGGCGGATTATCCGGCAGCCGCCCTCGCTCTCGATGCCGACGTGGTCGCCATGAGCACGCGCGGCGAGCGTATCATTCCGGCTCGCGATTTCTTCACCGGCCTCTTCACCACCGCGCTTGCGCCGGATGAGGTCATCACCGAGGTGCGGGTGCCGGTCACGGCGCCGGCGGCGACCGCGTACAAGAAGTTCGCCCACCCCGCATCCGGCATGGCTGTCGTCGGCGTTGCCGTGGTTGTGAAGATGCGCGCCGCCACCATCGGGAGCGCCGCCATCGGCATTACCGGCGTGGCGCAGTTCGCCTACCGCGCCACCGCCGTGGAGAAGGCCCTCGCCGGCAAGTCAGCGAGTGGGATTGCTGCCGCTTGTGACTTCGCCGCCGACGGAGTCGAAGTGCTCGGTGATTACTTCGCGTCCGTTGAATATCGCAGTCATCTGGCGCGCGTTTACACCCGCCGGGCAGTGCAGGAGTGCGCTGCGAGTCGAAAGTAGTAACCGAAGCATCCAAGGTGACGCGGCGAGGCTCGGTTCCAGCCGTTTTGTCATTCCGAGCGGAGCGAGGAATCTGCTTTTGCTCGGTACTCGGTACTAGGTACTCGGTACTCGCAACCCGAAACTGAAACTGAAACTGAAACTGAAACCATGAAACTCGAAGGCACTTACACCATCGCCGCTCCGCTCGACGCCGTCTGGCGCAACCTGATGGATCCGGCCGTGCTGCAACGTGCCATGCCGGGCTGCCAAAAGCTGGAAGAGAAAGCGCCCAATCAATACCGCGCCGTGCTCAAGGCGGGCGTGGGCCCGGTCAAGGGCACGTTTCACGGCGACATTAACATTGCCGACATCGTGCCGGAGAAAAGCTACACCCTGACCTCGCGCGCCAATTCCACTGCCGGTTTCGTCGAGGGTATCGGGCGCGTCGAACTCGAAGGAAACGGCGACGGGACGACCGTCGTTCGCTTCAGCTGCGAGGCGAAAGTCGGCGGCATGCTCGCCTCTGTTGGTGGACGCCTGGTCGAGGCCGCCGCACAGAAAAACATCCGCGACACCTTTGCCAACCTCGCGCGCGAGTTGAATGCCGCCGCCGACGCAGCGCGTTTTGCATAATGTTGTCCATTCCCGACCGCTTCAACGCCGCCGCTCATTTCATAGATCCGCACGCGCGCTTGCGCCCGGACCGAGTTGCCATCGAATGTGGCGATGAGCGCGTCACCTACGGCGAGCTCGTCGCCCGCGTCCATCGCGTCGGCAATGCCTTGCGCGGCGCGCTCGGTGTCCGCATGGAAGAGCGCGTCCTGCTGCTCCTGCTCGACACGCCCGATTTTGCCCCGTGCTTTTTCGGCGCTATCAAAATCGGCGCCGTCCCCGTGCCCGTCAACACCCTGCTGCGGCCGAACGACTACCAGTACCTGCTCAACGACAGCCGCGCGCGTGTGGCGATCGTCAGCCAGGCGCTTCTGCCGCAGGTGGAAGCCATCCCGCGTAACAACCTGCCGTTCCTCGAGCACGTTGTCGTCGTCGGCGATCCCGCCCACGGAACACATTCCTTTTCCGAGCTGGTCAACGCCGCGCCGGCCGAGCTCGATCCCGCGCCCACTCACAAGGACGATGCCGCCTTCTGGCTCTACTCCTCCGGCAGCACCGGCCCGCCCAAGGCCTGCGTGCATTTGCAGCACGACATGGTGGTCACCTCCGAGCTGTACGCCAGGCAAATTCTCCACGTCGCCGAGAGCGACCGCTTCTTCAGTGTCGCGAAACTGTTCTTCGCCTACGGCCTCGGTAACGGTCTCTATTTTCCTCTCGCCGTCGGCGGCACCAGCATCCTGTTGCCCGGACCGCCGCATCCGGCGCACGTGTTCGACATCATCGAGCGTCACCGGCCCACGCTGTTCTTCTCCGTCCCTTCCAACTACGCTGCGCTCTTGGCGCACACGCGTCCCGGCGGCGACTTCGATCTCTCCAGCATCCGCCACGGCGTCTCGGCCGGCGAGGCTCTCCCCGCCGCCATCTTCGAGCGCTTCAAGTCGCGCTTCGGCATCGAAATCCTCGACGCCATCGGCTCCACCGAAGCCTTGCACATGTTCATCGCCAACCGCCCGGGATTCGCCCGCCCCGGCTCCAGCGGCCAGATCGTTCCCGGCATGGACGCCCGCATCGTTGACGACGATGGCCGTCCCGTCCCCACGGGCGACATCGGCAACCTGTATATAAGGAGCGACGCCGTCTGCGCCGGCTACTGGAACCAGCACGAGAAGACGAAAGACACGATTGACGGCCAATGGCTGCGCACTGGCGACAAGTATCGCCTGGATGCCGAGGGCTATTTCTGGTACGCCGGCCGCAGCGACGACATGCTGAAGGTCAGCGGCGTGTGGGTGAGTCCCATCGAGATCGAATGCACGTTGCTGGATCATCCCGCAGTGCTGGAAGCCGCGGTGGTCGGCCGCAAAGACAAAGACGCGCTCGTCAAGCCCGTTGCCTTTGTCGTCCTGCGCGAGGAGCACGTGCCCGCGCCTGACCTCGCCGGGCAACTCCAGGAATTTGTCGCCACTCGCCTGGCGTCCTACAAGCGCCCGCGCTGGGTGGAATTCCTGCCCGCATTGCCGAAGACCGCGACCGGCAAAGTTCAGCGTTTCAAGTTGAGGCGCATAGCAGGCGTGAGCGACGCGTAGCGGAACGGGAGCCTGCGGAGCCTGCCCTGAGCGAAGTCGAAGGGAAATCCTGAGGCGGAGCCGAAGGATCTTGCGCTTAGCGGGCGTCTGAGCCCGCAAATCACTAAATCACAAATCACTAAATCACAAATGTTTCTGCTCTTCCGGCGGCTTGACCTTGCGAAACGCTCTATACAGCAGCGCGTCGTACATAATCTTGATCGACCCTCCTGCGATCAGCGGCGCCGAGAACGCGACACTCTGCATGAACACGCCGGCCACCGACGATCCCGCCGCCCACATCAAGTTCCGCGTCAAATTGGTGACACCGCTGGCAAACGTGCGCTCCTGCGGCTCCACCACTGCGGCGACGTAGGATTGCCGCGACGGCACATCCATCTCCACCAGCGCCTCGCGCAGGAAAAACAACGCTGCCGCCAGGTGGAAATTCGGCGCCAACGGAACCAGGATCAGGAATACACTTGACGGCAGATGGGTGAAAACCATCGTGTTCAGCAGCCCGATTCTCTGCGCCAGCCACGCCGCGCCCAGGTGCGACAGCGCGTTCAGCACGTGCACCACCGCGAACACCACGCCCAGCACCTGCACCGACACGCCGAAGCGCTGAAAAAACCAGTACGCCACCAGCGCGTCGGTCAGGAAGCCGCCGCCGAAAGCGTCAATCGCGAATAATGCGGCCAGGTTGCGCACGATCCGCCGCGTCCGCTCCGAAACCGGCGCTGTTTCCGCGCGTGGTCGCGCGGCTTCGACTCGCTCCGACAAGCACGCATACAGCACCGCCGCGGCCAGGTTGGCGACGGCAAAGGCGGCGAACGCCAGGCGGTAAGCGTCTCCGATCGCGATGCCCATCCGCGCATGAAACATCGCCGGCGCGCCCGCCGCCAGCGCGCCCATCGCGCCGCTGCCGTCGAGCACAACGTTGTACCAGGACAGCGACCACGTCCGCGACTTCGCCGTCGTCAACCCGGGAATCACCGCCTGCTCCAGCGCGAACGCGGCGCTGCGGTCCGTGCCGGTGCCGTTGATCATCCCCAGCACCGCCAGGGGCAGCAGGATCGCGGCTCGCGTGGTCAGCGCCAGCGCCACGCCGCCCATGGCGGTGAACAGCGCAAAGATGATCAGTATGATCCGCCGTCCCAGGCGGTCGCCCTTCCAGCCGATCAGCGCCGTCGCCGCGCTGGTCCCGACCAATCCCGCCGCGATGACGACGCCGATGCTGGAGGTCGACAGTCCCGCGCGCGCCAGATAAACGCCTAGCAAAACGCCCATCACGCCGACCCCGGCAGAGCGCAAGGATGCCGCGGCGTAGATCAGCAACAGGTCGCGGCGGTCTGTCATCTCAGCGGCCAATGCGCGCCACCCACGTTGCCTTGCTGCCCGCGACCGAACTTGTTACAGGTTCCATGCAACGCCTGCCCAGCTTGCGAACCCCCGGCAACCGAAACTGAAACTTTCCTTTTGATCTGCCTTGGCGCGCCACGGCTGCAACAATTACCATGCCAGCATGGTTGCTTTGGCCGCGATCTTGGGGACGGTGATCGTGGTCGGGGTTCTGGTTGAGGCCTTCGAAACCGTCGTTCTGCCTCGCCGCGTCACCCGCCGCTTCCG
Organism: Terriglobia bacterium; assembly: GCA_020072845.1. Classification (NCBI taxonomy): domain Bacteria; kingdom Pseudomonadati; phylum Acidobacteriota; class Terriglobia; species Terriglobia bacterium. Next base: position 73,540 of record JAIQGF010000004.1, on the reverse strand, counting down.
CCTGACCAGAGCGTTCTATCGTTACACGTGGGCGCCATTTTCCGCCGTCGCACGCCGCATCCAGAAGGTAAAACGCCGCGAGGGCCTGCTCGCCCTCTACGGTCCCATGTCGCTGCTGCTGCTGATTGCACTCTGGGCCGTCGGCATGGTTTTCGGCTTCGCGCTCTTGCAGTGGGCCGCGGGCTCCACCCTGGAAGGCTCGGGCTTGGGCCGCAGCTTCACCACCGATCTCTACTTCAGCGGCAGCACCTTTTTCACTCTCGGCATGGGCGACGTGACGCCGCATGCTTCCGTGTCACGCCTCCTCGCCGTGGTCGAGGCCGGCATGGGCTTCGGCTTTCTCGCCATGGTCATCAGCTATCTGCCTGTACTCTATCAAGGGTTCTCGCGCCGCGAGCTTAACGTGTCGCTGCTCGACGGGCGCGCGGGCACGCCGCCCACCGCGGCCGAACTGCTCCGCCGCAACAGCGATCCGCAGGACGGGAACCTCCGCGAAATCCTACACGAGTGGGAACACTCGGCGGCCGAGATGCTGGAGAGCCACATCTCCTATCCCGTGCTCGGATACTTCCGCTCGCAGCACGACAACCAGTCCTGGATCTCAGCGCTCACCGCCATCCTCGACGCCACCGCGCTCTGCCAGGCCGGCATTGACGGCGCTCCCGCCCGCCAGGCACAGCTCACCTTCGCCATGGCCCGCCACGCCGTCGTGGACCTGGCGCAGGTGTTCAACACCCCGCCGCACGATCCGCCGGAGCCGCGTTTGACCCGCGATTCGTTGGAGGTGTTGCGCTCCCAGTTGGCCGAGGCCGGCGTCCAGTTGTCGCTGACCCCGGAGACGGAACAACGGCTCGCCAAACTGCGTAGCATGTATGAGCCCTACGTCACGGCCCTGGCGGAGTATTTGCTGGTTCCTTTGCCGCCATGGTTCCGCCCGCCGCAAGCGCGCGACAATTGGCGCACCAGCCGCTGGGGCGGTGCATTTACGGTGTGAGACCGTTTTGAAGGGGCGCGGCTTCAGCCCTGCCGGCAGGGCATTTCAGGATATTTGTCATTCCGAGCGGGCTTCAGCCCGCGAGGAATCTGGGTTTCTTCTTTTCAGGTTTCCGCCGGCTGTCATGTGTGCGGTTTTGGTTTCCAGTAATATCAGAACAATGTCCTCGTCCAACTCCACGGCCGTTTCCGCCCGCGATCTCACTCGCGAATACCGCATGGGCGAGACGCTCATCCGCGCCGTCAACGGCATCTCGCTGCACATCGAGAGCGGCGAGTTTGTTGCGCTGCTCGGCGCCTCGGGCTCGGGAAAATCCACGCTGCTCAACCTGATTGCCGGCCTCGACCGCCCGACCTCCGGCTCCATGACCGTGAACGGCCGCGACGTCGCGCAAATGTCCGCCGAGGAACTGGCGCGTTATCGCCGCTTCACCGTCGGCATGGTCTTCCAGGCATTCAACCTGATTCCCAGCATGACGCTGCTGGAAAACGTCGAACTACCCATGCGCTTCGCCGAAGTAGACCGCGCCGAGCGCGCCGTGCGCGCCCGCGAAGCCTTGCAACGGGTCGGACTTTCCGCCCGGGTCACGCACCGGCCGGTCGAGCTTTCCGGCGGCGAGCAACAGCGCGCCTCCATCGCGCGCGCGCTGGTCAACCGCCCGACGCTCCTGCTGGCCGACGAGCCCACGGGAAACCTCGACAGCCGCACCGGCGAAGAGATCATGAATTACCTGCGCGAATGTCACGACTCGCAGCGGCTCACGGTCCTGCTGGTCACGCACGAGCGCGCGCTCGCCGACCGCTACGCGCAGCGCGTCCTCACCCTCGCCGATGGACGGTTGGTGGATGACACTCGCGTCGAAACCATAGCCGCGCAGGCCCAGCGAGGTGAGCGATGAAAGCCCACGACGTCGTCGAACTGGCGGCGCGCAACCTGCGCGAATCGGTGCTGCGCAATTCGCTCACCACCGTCGGAATCGCCGTCGGCGTGGCTTCGCTGGTAGCCATGCTTTCGCTCGGCATCGGCTTGCAGCAGCTCGCCAATCGCCGCCTCACCCGCTCCGGGCTGTTCAACACCATCTACGTCATGCCGCGCGACGTGGACCGCGGGCCCTCGCGCCGTAACCAGCCCAATACGCCCGCGCGCCCGCTCGACGATGCCGCGGTTGCCGACATCGGCCGCGTGGCCCACGTCGCCGAAGTCAATCCCGAGATGCGATTCATGGCCGAAGCCCGTTACGCCGACAAGTCCCGGTTCATCATGGTGGCCGCGCTGCCGCCGTCGGCGCGCGATCGCGAGGCCTTCGATGGAATGACCGGGAAGTTTTTCTCCGGGCCGGACGCCGAAGAAGTCATTCTCGAATCGGATTTCGCCAAGGACCTTGCGCCCGATCCCAAATCGCTGGTCGGCAAGGAAATCATCCTGCAATACGCCGAGCGCGGCGGATCTCCGCAGCAGAAGGGAAGCGCCGCGCCGCCCAGCAATAGCGGCGACGAATCGAACACGGTCGGCGAGCTGATCGCCTCGGGATTTTCTGTGAATCGCCGCGAGAAGGCGCTGCGTGTGGTCGGCATCGTCGAGCACGAGCCCGGCGCGGGTTTCGGAGCGATGGGGCGCGGGCGCGTGTTCGTGCCCACCGCGCTCGCCAACAAGCTGAACGTCATGCTCGGCAGCGACCTGCGCGAGATGGTGCGCACCTCCTATCGCGGGCGCGCTTACATGGCGCTGGCCGTGCGCGTGGACAAGCCGTCGCAAGTGGAGCCCGCCGAAAACGCCATCAAGAACATGGGCTTCTCCACCTTCTCGCTGCTGGACGCCACCCGCAGCCTGCGCCGCTTCTTCACCATCCTCGACATGTTCCTCGGCATCTTCGGCAGCCTGGCGCTGGCGGTGGCGCTGCTCGGCATCGTCAACACGCTGGTCATGGCTATCCTGGAACGCCGCCGCGAAATCGGCATCATGAAGGCGATTGGCGCGGGCGATGGCGATATCAAGGCGCTGTTCTTCGCCGAGGCCGGCGTGATGGGCTTTCTCGGCGGATTGGTCGGCGTCAGTCTGGGCTGGGCCATCGGCCGCGCCATCAATGCCGGCACCAACATTTATCTCAAGCGCCTGGACATGACGCCGGAAACCTTCTGGTCGGTGCCGTGGTGGCTGGTCGCGGCCGCGCTGGCGTTTGCCGTGGTCGTGAGCCTCGGGTCAGGAATTTATCCGGCATCGCGCGCCGCGAAACTAGATCCGGTGCAGGCGCTGCGCTACGAATGATTCCTAGCCACGGATCGCCACCGATTCACACGGATCGCAACGTCGCACAAAAAACTGCGTCCACTCGCTTCACCAGCCAATCTTATTGCGTGATGCGACTCTCACAACTGACCCTTTCGATTGTTGTCTTCTCGTTGCTCGCGTTCGCCCAGGAAAGCGAACACATGCACCATCACGACGCCGTGAATGCCCGCGGCGAAAAGGCGATGGGCTTCTCGCAAACCGCCACCACGCACCATTTCACGCTGCTGCCCGATGGCGGCTACATCCAGGTGCAGGCGAACTCGGCCGATGACGCTATGGACCGCGACCACATCCGCATGCACTTGCAGGAGCAGGCGAAGAGGTTTGCCGCCGGCGATTTCAGCTTGTCTGAAATGACCCATGATCGCGTTCTTCCGGGCACGCCGCAGATGCAGACGCTGAAATCCTCGATCACCTACAAGTGCGAAGAGATCGAGCGCGGCGGCAGATTGCGCATCAGCAGCAAGGATGCGGCGGCGGTTGCGGCCATCCACGAGTTTCTGAAATTCCAGATCGCGGACCACCAGACGGGCGACGCGCCCAAGGTCAAGGCGGAGTGAGGGCAATCCTCAAGACTGACGTTGCAATCGGTTAATCGCCGGTTGCAGTCTGGGTGCGCGGGGGTGCAGGAACGCGCATGGGCGTGGCGGTCTTCTTCCGGTGCGCGGCCAGCAGGCGGTAGCCGAGCAGCAGGATCAGCGCGATGGCATAGTACTGCGGCTTGCGGACGTCGGCTTTCACCAGCCACCAGTAGTGGATCACGCCGGCGATGGCGCTGACATAGATCAGGCGGTGCAGCATCTGCCAGCGCTTGCCCAGGCGTCGGATCATGCCGGCGGTGGAGGTTGCAGCCAGCGGGATCAGCAACACGAAGGCAGTGAAGCCGATGGTGATGAACTTCCGCTTGCCGATGTCCTTCACCATCTCGTGCACGTCGAAAAATTTGTCCAGGAAGATGTAGGTGGTGAAGTGTAGCGCGGCGTAGAAGAAGGCGAACAGGCCGAGCATGCGGCGGAAGCGGATGAGCCAGTGCTGGCCGGTGAGCTTGCGCAGCGGCGTGATGCTGAGCGTCAGCATCAGGAAGATCAAGGTCCAGTCGCCGGTCGAGTGGGTAATGACCTCGATGGGATTGGCGCCCAGCATCTGCTGGTAGCCTTTCCACGCCAGGCGCGCCAGCGGGATAAGGGCGGCGAGGAATACAGCGGCTTTGAAGAGTTTCAGTTTCACTTTTCAGGTTTCACGTTTCACGTTTCACGCCACGCACGACAACGTGAAACGTGAAACTTCGAAACGCGGAACGTTTCAGTAATACTTCTTTAGATCCATTCCCGCGTACAGCGATGCAACCTGGTCGTAGCCGTTGAACATCAGCGTCGAGCGCTTGAAGAACTCGCCGATGCGGCGCTCTTTCGCCTGGCTCCAGCGCGGATGGTCCACGTTCGGATTCACATTCGAGTAGAAGCCGTACTCGTTGGACGCGGCCTTGTTCCACGCGGTCGCGGGCTGCTTGTCGGTGAAGCGGATGCGCACGATGGACTTGCAGCTCTTGAATCCGTACTTCCACGGCAGCACGATGCGCACCGGCGCGCCGTCTTGGTTGGGCAGCACCTCGCCGTAGAGGCCGAAGGTGAGCAGCGCCAGCGGGTGATTGGCTTCGTCGAGCCGCAGGCCTTCGGTGTAGGGCCAGTCGAGCACGCTGCGGCGTACGCCCGGCATTTGTGCGGGATCGTCGAGCGTGGTGAACTCGACGTACTTGGCGCTGCCCAGCGGCTGCACCTGGCTGACCAGCTTGCTGAAGGAATAGCCAACCCAGGGAATCACCATGGACCAGCCTTCAACGCAACGATGGCGATAGACGCGGTCTTCCAGCGTGGCCAGCTTGAGCAAGGAATCAATATCGAAGGTCCTGGGCTTCTGCACCATGCCTTCGACCTTCACCGTCCACGGGCGCGTACGGAAATTCTTGGCCAGTCCCGCGGGCTCGTACTTATCGGTGGAGAATTCGTAGAAGTTGTTGTAGTTGGTGATGTCCTTGTAGGGAGTCTGCTTCTCGTCGGTGCTGAACTGGCCCTTGACGACGCCGGGAAGCTTTTCACCCGCTTCGGCGCGCAGAGGGAAGGCCGCCCCGATCGCAGCCGCGCCGGCCAGCGTTGCAGCGCCTGCCAGGAACTTGCGGCGATCGAGGTAGAGTTTCTGACCGGTGATTTCCGAGGAGCGGATCTCTTCCGCCTTCTTGATCAGCATGACTGCCCCACACCTTTCATAAATCCTAGCACCTTCACGCTATGAGATGAAGTGCGGAGAGGGAAGTTACAGGCAGCGGATTCGTACGAAAGCACAACCATTTCCGATTGTCGATTGTCGATTGAAAACTCGACCCCTATGGCTCCGGAACGCTCAGAACGGGGCCAACTGCCCCGTCGTGGGCTCGGCTCAACAGTACCAGGGTTCGGTGAGATAGGGCACAGTGGCGCGTGACGCGATGGGAGGGAGATTCGGAAGCCGCGACGCCTCGCTGTTCGCGCTCGAGGCCGAGTGCGCTCCAACCATGTGGCGAACGCTTTCGAAGATGCTGCGGCGGCCGTGACCGGCGGCAGTGAGCGCCTGCACGCGGCGTTCGATCTCGCGCTGCAGCGCGTCAACCCGCGGATCAGGATGGTCCCAGCGGTAGCTGAGCGCGACCGCGTCGAATGGACCCACCATGCCGCGAACCTCGGGCAGTTCCAGCAAGCGCGAACCGGCGGGAATCAGCAGGCGGATGGCGAGTTGCACCGGGCTGACGTTCTCAACCAGGCCGAGGTCCGCGATGGTCACGAGCAGATCGCTGTAGCCCTCGAGCGTGATCCACGGTGTGAAGGCAACAAACGTCGGGGCGAGGGCAAGGCCGATGTCGCGGAACAGCGAGACGAGCCGGACGAAGTCGGCGCGCGTGTGCCCTTTGTCGAGGAGGGCGAGCGCGTGGTCGTCGAGCGACTCGACGGCGGTGGTCACGAAGCCGCAGCCGGTGTCGCGCAACACGGGAAGATGTTCGGCGTGCTTGAGCAGGTGCTCCACCTTGATGGTCACGTCGTAGGTAACGCGCGGAAATTCACGATGCAGCGCGCGCACCAGTTCCAGCCCGTGGGTGACGCCGTTGAAGAAGTCGGGATCGCCGAAGGTGATGTGTTCGGCGCCGGAGGCGATCTGCTGGCGGATGTCCTCGAGAACGATATCTCGTTGCACGATACGAAATTTGCCTTCGTACACGGGCACGATGGGGCAGTGGCGGCACAGGTGCTTGCAGCCGCGGCTCGCCTCGGTGTAGCCGACAGTGCGGAGGGCGCCGTTGGGCATGACCAGCCGGGCGTAATCCTGGAGCGGGGGCAAGCCGGTGCGGTCGGGAACGCGGAATTGCAGGCGATCGAGCGAGACGTCGGGTTGCGCCTGCGGCGGCAGCCGGCGGCCATTGCCGGCGATGGCGCGCGCGGCAGCCGCGAGGCCGGGCTCAAATTCGCCGCCGAAAATCGCGCCGACCCCCGCCGCGCGCAGGTGCGCGGCATTGAGCGGCGCGTAGAGGCCGTAAGCGCAGAGCTGCGCTGACGGGTTGAAGGCGCGCACTTTCCTGATCGCGCTGAGCGCGATGCGGGTCGCGGTGTGCATCGGGAGATAGAAGGCGATCAGGTCGGCAGCGCGGACGTGCTCCTCATTGAGGTCCTGTTGCGAGAGGTCGAGGCAGAAGACCTCGCCGCCTTCGGCGCGCAGCCAGGCGGCCGGGGAGGCGAGGCCGAAGGGCTGGCGGCCGAGTTCGTAGGTCGAGATGAGGAGAACTTTGACGCCTGACATGCGAACCCCTACGCCTGTGTCCATGGTAACGCAACGCGCGTTTTGGGCCGGAGCGACCCGCCTGGCAGTGGGGCGATTCGATACAATGCAGCGGTGAGCCGCCTGCTCCCATTGTTCCCGCTCGACCTGGTGTTGTTCCCCAACGTGGCGATGCCGCTGCATATTTTCGAGCCGCGCTACAAGGAAATGATCGGCGAGCTGCTGCAGTCGAAAGAGAAGTTCGGGGTGGTGCGCGCCACCGAGCAGGGCGTGGCCAGTGTGGGCTGCACGGCGGACATTGTCGCCGTCACCAAGCAGTATGAGGACGGGCGCATGGACATCGTCACCGAAGGGCGCGATCGCTTCGAGGTGATGGACATCAACACCGAGCGGAATTTCTATCGCGGGGAAGTGCTGTACTTCGTGGATGAGCCGGAGCCGCCGGCCCAGGACAAGAATGCCCGGCTCATCGAGATTCACGCTGAGGCCCTCACCCTGCTGGGAGCGACAGCCGAAGCGCCGCCGGCGGACGCAAAAGAACTTTCGTTCATGATCGCAGGCGCCATGCCGTTCGATCTGGATTTCAAGCAGACGCTGCTGGCGATGCGCTCGGAAGCGAAGCGCGTCGAGGCGGTGCTGGAGTACTACGAAACCATCCTGCCCAGCCTGCGTCGCGCGGTGAAAGCGCGGCGGAAGTCCGGGGGCAACGGGCATGTGTGAATAACAGTTTCCAGTTGCCAGTTTCTAGACCAGCTGGTCGATCTTGGCGGCCAGGATGAAATCGCTCTCCGTCAGGCCGTCAATCTTGTGCGTCCAGATGGTGATCTCGACCTTGCCCCATTTGAGCAGGATGTCGGGATGATGGCCTTGCTGCTCGGCGAGGTCGCCGATGCGGTTCACCAAGGCGAGCGCTTGCACGAAATCGGGAAAGGTGAATGCCTTGTGAAGGTGGTGCTCGTTGACCACCTCCCAACCGGGCAGCTTGCGCTTGATCGCTTCCAGATTTTTTCCCTTCAGTGCGGGGACGCCGCCGCGGCAGGGCACGCAGGTAAGGCTCGCGAGTTCCGACATGGCTCTCCTCCTGACATCCGGTTTAGAGGGTCGGGCGAGCGAAAGGTTGCAAAACCGTTCTCGGTTTTCGGTTTTCGGTTGGCGGTTTGCGGTTCGAGCCTTTCGCAATCGTTTGCGACGGGCACCGATAACCGGGAACCGACAACCGAGAACGATTTCGAACGCCAGGGTGTCACCATAACAACGCGCTGGCTCGATTATTCCGCGGCCTTGGCGAGGTGCAGGTCAAAGCCGGTTTTCGGCAGCAGCGAGGTCAGTTCGAAGACCTTGAAGCCGTCGCCGGTTATTTCCGTCTGGCGAAAGACGCCGGGCTCGACTTCCGACACCTGCCGGCGGCCTTCGAGGTTATCGAGAAAGTCCTGCGCGGCGCGCGTGTCGGGATTGGCGAATGACGCGGTGCGCACGATGTACGCTTCGGCGGCGTAGGAGCGCACCAGCTTGGGCCAATATTTCTCCAGCAGGTGAGTGCTGGCGAAGACGTCGGCCCAGATGATGCGTCCATTCACCGCCGCCACCACGCCCACCGCGTTGCGCGCGCGCAGCTCGCGGATCAGCCCCTGGTAATCGCGCTGCACCGGCGCGGCGATCTCGTCCACTTGCCGCTTAACCTCGGAATTGTCCATCACGCGGGCGTAGGAGGTGGTACCGGCGATCCCGGCAGCAACTGGCGCTCCGCCGGTCACGGCGACTGTTTCCTGTGCGGAACGTACTGAATCCCATACCGCCTGCTGGTTCTTGTCGGCCATCGCTTTACGACGCACGCTGGGCTGTGCCATCTGCGACGACATGCCCTTGAAATTGCTGCTCACCTCGGTCCAACGGCCGTGCTCGACGCAAAAAACGCTGAGATCGATGGGATCGCTGTGCGCGGGCACGAGGCGGTCCTTCCCGATGACGCGGTCCTGCTTGCCGCCGGTGACGATCTCGCCGGCAAGCAACAGCAGCGGCCGATTCGAGTTGTTGACCAGCACGAGGCGGTTGACTTCGCCACCGCCGACGGGAATCGGGCGCCCACCGCGGCGTACGAGAGGCTGAATGCGGCCGGCTTCGGTGACGATGACGTCGCCGGAGCGGAGGCCTTCGTCGAGGGTGAGGAATTCCGAGGTGTCGTGCGTGTAGGAGGCGACGACGGGAAAGATGGTGAGGTTACCGTGGCTGATCGGCGCCAGGACCCGGTAGCCGGAGCGAACTTCGCCGGCAAAGGTGGTGGCCAGCGACACGACGGCAAAAATAAAGATCGCAAGTTTGCGAGCCATGACCGTTCTCCTTAGCTGGAGCGGAGCTGGTGAGCTTTTCGCTCCTGCTCGAACGAAGAACGGCAGGGTACGCGGACCTTGCAGAAAAAATGAGCACGCGGGCGCACAACGCGGCAGGCAATGATTTGCTACCATCAGCCATTCTGATGAGCGGGAGTCCCCAATCCGCCCCGGCGCGTGCGCGACTTGCAGGCCTGGAGCCGCTGGTCGCGGAATTGTTTGAACGAAGCGGCGCCGCGCGCTACGGAATATCGCCGCCGGAATTCGAGCGCGTGCTGAACGCGATCGCCGCCAAGTACCTGCCGGCCGAAGCCGCGCTGGAAGAGACGCGCGAATTGTTGGTCACGCTGCGCGTGGAAGAGCTGGCGTTGGCGCGAGCCTGTGCTGCGGGGGACGAGCGCGCGTGGCAGGACTTCCTGACGAAATTTCGCGAGAAGCTGTATGACGCGGCGCTGGCCATCACCAAGGATGACGCGACCGGCCGCGAGCTGGCCGACTCGCTCTATGCCGACCTTTATGGCACGACGGCGCGCGATGGGCGGCGCGTGTCGAAGCTGGAGTCGTACACCGGGCGCGGTTCCCTGGAAGGATGGCTGCGCACCGTGCTGGCACAGGAATTCGTGAACCGGTATCGCCGGCAGCGCCGCCTGGTCAGCCTGGAGGAGAAGGACGAAGCCGGCGTGCAGTTCGCGGCGGCGGAGCCGGCTGCGATGGTTGCTGTCGATGCGCGCGTGGAGGCGGCGACCGATGAGGCGCTGGCGCTGTTGAGCGCGGAAGAGAGATTTGTGTTGTCGGCATATTTTCTCGATGGTCGGACGCTGGCCGAGATCGGACGCATGCTGGGCGTGCATGAGTCCACGGTCAGCCGAAAGCTGGAGAAAATCACGGCGGCGTTGCGCAAGCGGATCCGCAGCGGGTTGACGGCGCGCGGCATGAGCAAGCGACAGGCGGAAGAGGCGCTGGAGGCGGACGTCCGCGATGTCCGGGTGGATGTGCGCGCGCGGCTGGCGCAAGAATCGCCTCCGCCGGCGTTCTCCGGTGGGAACGAGCGCGCCGGGAGAAACGAATAGGATTGGAGTGAGATGAAGGACGTACCGAAATTCGTGCGGCAGAGGATGGTGCAGCCGGTGGGCGGAGATCATCCGGAGGCAAACCTGCTGGCAGCGTTTGCCGAGGGCGGGCTGACCGGGCGCGAGCGTGAACAGGTGCTGTCGCACCTGGGAAAATGCGCCACGTGTCGCGAAACGCTGGCGGTCGCGATCCCCGAGGTTAGCGCTGTGCAGCCGGCTGCGGCGCCGTCGGGCACGCGATGGTTGCGCTGGCCGATGTTGCGCTGGGCCGGAGTCGGCGCTGCCGTTGTGGTGGTCGCGGCAGCGGTAGTAATCCAAAGTTCGCGGCGCTCGGCGGAGGTTCAGCGACCGAGCCTGGCAGCACCGGCAGCGAAACCAGAGCAGGCGAAGGAGCCCGCAAAACCCGCAGTGGCCAATGAGGTTGCGCCGGTTTTGGCTGACCGCACGCCGAGAAAAGAGGTCGTCGCGGAGCGGGACATGCGGGCGAAGGCAGAAAGCAGGACAGACAAGAAGAAGGATGCAGCTGCCGGCCAGTTTGCGAATTCGAACTCCGCTCCTGCTCCGGCGCTGGCAAACAAGCTCGCGGAAATCAATGAGCCGGTGCAGTTGCAGGCGGCGACGGGATCGTACGCCGCGGCGCAGCCGGCGAGAGTGCAGCAACGTGGCTCTACGGTAGCTGGTGCGGGGGCTGCCGGTGCGGTAGCGATGGAGCAGAAGCAGCAGCAGCAGGCGGCTGCACCGGCGCCGAGCGCAAGCCAAACGGTCGAGGTTGTCCCGGATGCGGCGGCGGTACAGCAAGCGGATGTGGCTGCAGTACAGAAAGCGAAATCACAGGACAATGAGCGAGTCCAGTTCGGCCGCGTGAGCGGCTCGGCTGCGCCGCGAGCAGCCGAGGCACGGACAAAAGCGGGCGCGCCAAGTGGAGTGGCTCGGGACGCCATTGCTCCCTCCACCGCGACGGTGACCGGCGGACCGTTGATGAAAGCCGCAATCAGCATTCCGCCGCACTGGCGGCTCTCCTCGGAAGGGGCTCTCGAACGTTCCACCGATGCCGGACGGACGTGGCAGTTGGTGCGCGTGGCCGCGACACCTACAATCTTGCGCTCTTTCTCCTCACTCGGCCGCGACATCTGGGCAGGCGGCAGCGGTGGCGCGCTCTATCGTTCCGCCGACTATGGCCGGACATGGGCGCGGGTGACGGTGAAAGCCGGCGACAGGGTACTTGATTCCGACATCGTTCGCGTCGAGTTCACCGACGCGCAGCACGGGGCGCTGATGACGGTCTCGGGTGAGACGTGGATGACCAGCGACGCCGGCCTGACCTGGTCGGTAAGGCGGTGACCCCAGGAATTGTGACGCCGATCACGCAACTCTGCCCGCAGCGGCGGTTTTCCATTTGACAAGCACGCGATGTCACGTATTATTGTGACGAATATGACCTCGCTGACCCATCGCCATCATCACCATCACCACGGCGACAACGTGTCAGCGGAGGTTTGCGCTTAAGCAGTAAGCAATCCTAAGAAGATCAAGCCCGCTGGCACAGAGCCCGCGGGCTTTTTGTTTTTGCGAGGGAGACCATGGTGGAAATTGATTTCGACAAAATGCAGGGCCTGGCGCCGGCGATCGTGCAGGATGAGGCCAGCGGCGAGGTCCTGATGCTCGGGTTCATGAACCGGGAGGCGCTGCGGATGACGCTGGATTCCGGTTACGCGACCTTTTTCAGCCGCACCCGCGGCAAGCTGTGGAGGAAGGGCGAAACCTCCGGCAACCGCCTGAAGGTGACCGCCCTCACCACCGACTGTGACCAGGACTCGGTGCTGGTGCGCGTGCAGGTGGAGGGTGAGGGCAACGTCTGCCACGAAGGCACGCGGTCGTGCTTTACGCGGCCCTTGCCGCTGGCGAGCGAAGGCGGCGCACGATGAAAATCCAACTGGGAATTCCCAAAGGCAGCCTGCAGGAGGCAACCATCCAGTTGTTCGACCGCGCCGGCTTCAAGATTTACGCCAACGGGCGCTCGTATTGCGCCGGCACCGACGATCCGGAGATCGAATGCATGCTGATTCGCGCGCAAGAGATGGCGCGGTACGTCGAGCATGGCGCGCTGGATGCCGGGCTGACCGGCCGCGATTGGGTGATCGAAAGCGGCCTGGAGGTAATGACCGTCGCCGACCTGGTGTACGCCAAGCAGAGCCGCGGGAAAGTGCGCTGGGTGCTGGCCGCGCCGGAGGACTCGCCGTACCGGCGCCCGGAGGACCTGGCGAACTGCATCATCGCCACCGAATTGGTGAATGTGACGCGCAGCTATTTTGAGGCGCGCGGCATTCCGGTGAAGGTCGAGTTCTCCTGGGGCGCGACGGAGGTGAAGCCGCCGATGCTGGCCGACGCGATCGTCGAGGTGACCGAGACCGGCAGCTCGTTGCGGGCGAACCGCTTGAGGATCCTGGACACGGTGCTGGAATCGAATACGCAGCTCATCGCCAACACGCGCGCCTGGCAGGACGATGCCAAGCGGCAGAAGATCCAGAACGTCGCGCTGATGCTGTGCGGCGCCATCGCAGCGCAGGGCCGCGTCGGATTGATGCTCAACGTGCAGAAGGCGGATCTTGCCGGCGTGCTGGCCGTGCTGCCCGCGCTCAAGCGCCCTACCATTTCCGCGCTCTCCGATGACGAGTGGGTTGCGGTGAACACCATCATCGAAGAAGCGGTGGTCCGCGACGTGATTCCAAAGCTCAAAGCGGCCAACGCGCAGGGCATCGTCGAGTATCCGCTCAACAAGGTGGTGGTGTGATGCGGATGGTGCGTGGACGCGGTGTCAGGGCGCAAGTGGAGCGGCTTGCCGGACGCGCGCTTTCGGCGGATAGGTCCCTCGCAAGGAAAGTACAGCGCATTGTGACCGAGGTCCGCCGCCGCGGTGACGTCGCCGTGCGCGGCTACGCCGAGCGCTGGGACAGTCTGAGCGACGGTGCGGACCTGCAAGTGACAGGCGAAGAAATGAAGCAGGCGCTGCGTTCGGTAGCGCCGGAATTTCGCGCGGCTCTGGAGACAGCGGCGCGCAACATCCGCCGGTTTTGCCGGTGGCAGATGCCGCGGAATTTCATGCGCGAAATCCAGCCAGGAGTCTCGGTCGGGCAACTGATCCGCCCGGTGGATTCGGTCGGATGCTACGTCCCGGGCGGGCGGTACCCGCTGCCGTCCTCGTTGTTGATGACGGTGATCCCGGCGCAGGTCGCGGGCGTGCCGCGCATCGTAGTCGCATCGCCGCGGCCGGCCCAGGAAACCTTGGCGGCGGCGGCTCTGCTGGGAGTCGAAAATTTCTTTCGCATCGGAGGGGCGCAGGCGATTGCGGCGCTGGCGTACGGAACCGAGAGCGTGCCGCGCGTCAGCAAGATTGTCGGGCCGGGAAACCGTTTCGTGACCGAGGCGAAAAAGCAGGTGGCATTCGATTGCGCCATCGACATGCTCGCGGGTCCGACGGAAGTCGTCATCGTCAGCGGCGACGGCAATCCGGAATTCATCGCCGCTGACCTGGTGGCGCAGGCGGAGCACGATGCGGAGGCGGTCCCGATTTTCATTACGCCATCCGCGACGCTGGCGCGCGCGGTGCAAAAGGAAACTCGGCGCGCCGCGCGCGGCAACCGCACCGCCCAGGAATCGTTGCGGCGGAATGGCCTGATTGTGGTTGCCGCATCGGATGCGGAAGCGCTGGCGATCGCCAACCAGGTCGCTCCCGAGCACATCACGGTGTCACGCGAGGATGTGGCCGCGATCACCAACGCCGGTTCGGTGTTCGTCGGCGATTACTCGCCGCAGGCGTTCGGGGATTACGGCTGCGGTCCGAACCATGTGCTGCCGACCGGCGGCTCGGCCCGGTTTCGCGGCGGGCTGAGCGTCATGGATTTTGTAAAGCTCATCACCGTGCAGGAGGTGACGCGGCCCGGACTGGAGCGCGCCGCATCCGCCATTGAAAGGCTGGCGGCCGCCGAGGGCCTGGTCGCGCACGCGCAATCTGTGCGCGTGAGGTGCGCCCATGCTTAAGCCGGCTGATTCCATTACTCGCGTCAAGCAGTACCATCCGCCGCTCGGCGGACGCACCGGCCTGCGCCTGGATTTCAACGAGAACACCGCAGGTTGCTCGCCGCGCGTCATGGAGCGGCTCCACAACATCACGGCTGAGCAACTGACGCGTTATCCGGAGCGGGAGCCGGTGGAGCAGGTCGTGGCCGACTGGCTGGGGCTGCCGCCGGCCGAGGTGTTGCTGACCAACGGCGTGGATGAAGCCATTCATCTGCTGTGCGAGACGTATTTGCAAGCGGGCGACGAAGCCATCGTTGCCGTGCCCACGTTCGGCATGTACGAAGTGTACGCGTCAGCGACGGGAGCGACGGTCGCCACGGTGGCCGCAGGCGCAGCGTTCAACTTTCCTGCCGCCGGCGTGCTGGCGCACATTGCGCCGCGCACGCGCCTGATCGCCATCGCCAATCCCAATAACCCCACGGGCGCCGTCGCGCAGGCGGAGGATCTGCTCGCGATCGTGGAACGCGCCGCCGATGCCGCCGTGCTGGTCGATGAAGCGTACTTCGATTTCTACGGTCAGGGCCTGATTTCGGAAGTGAGCAGGCGCAAGAATTTGTTCGTCGCGCGAACGTTTTCTAAGGCGTATGGCATGGCAGGGTTGCGGATCGGGGTGCTGGCCGGGCCGGCGGCGCAGATGGCTGAGGTGCGGCGAATTGCGTCGCCGTACAACGTGAATGGCGTCGCGCTGGCGTGTTTGCCGGCGGCGCTGGAGGATCACGTGTATGTGCGCGCGTACGTGGAAAGCGTCCGCCGGGGACGTGCGCGGCTGGAAGCTGAACTGCGCGCGCTCGAGATCCCATTCTGGCCGAGCCAGGCCAACTTCGTGCTCGCGCAATTCGGCGCAGCGCACGAGAAGTTCGTCTCCGCCATGCGGCGCCGCGGCATTCTCGTGCGCGACCGCCATCACGATCCGGGCTGTGCGGGATGCGTGCGCATTACCGTCGGCACGGATGCGCACACCGATGAACTGATCGCAGCGTTGCGCGACTATGCCCGGCAGGGCAGTCGGGCGGCGGAGGTACCGGCATGAGAATAGCGAGGCTGCATCGCAAGACCAACGAAACCGACATCCGCGTGGTCCTGCGGCTGGACGGCGGCGGCCGCTACCGCGTTTCCACAGGAATCCGCTTTCTCGATCACATGCTGGAGCTGTTCGCGCGGCACGGCGGTTTCGACCTGGAGCTCACCGCCGTCGGTGACCTCGATGTGGACCAGCACCACACCGTTGAGGACGCAGGGATCGCGCTGGGGGAGGCCTTCAACACCGCACTGGGAGACAAGCGCGGCATTTTGCGCGCCGGATATTTCCTGATGCCGATGGACGAGACGCTGGGGCTGGCTGCCGTGGACTTCGGTGGGCGCTCGCACGCGGTGGTGGAGACGAAGGTGCGGACGCGGCTGGTCGGCGACCTGCAAGCGGAGCTGGTCCACGACTTCTTTGAAGGATTCGCTCGCGGGGCACGCGCCAATGTCCACCTGAAAGTGATGTATGGCCGCTCCAGCCACCACAAGATCGAGGCGCTATTCAAGGCGTTCGCGCGGGCGCTGCGCGTGGCCTGTTCGCGCGACCGGCGGCTGCGGCGCATGCTGCCCAGCACCAAGGGACTGTTGTGATAACCATCATCGATTACAAGGCCGGCAATCTGGCATCGGTGCAGAAAGCGTTCGCCTACCTCGGGTGTGTGACCGAGATCACCAGCGATCCGGAGGTGGTGGCGCGCGCCTCGCGGCTGGTGTTGCCCGGAGTCGGGAATTTTTCGGCCACGTCGGTCCTGGCGGAGTCGGGAGTTCGCCGGGCCATCGAGGACGCGATTGCCCGCGGCGTGCCGTTCCTGGGCATCTGCGTCGGCATGCAATGGCTGTTTGCGGGCAGCGAGGAAGCGCCTGGAGTCTGCGGTCTCGGAGCTTTTCCGGGCGCATGCGCGCGCTTTCCGGCGGGTGTGAAGGCGCCGCATGTGGGCTGGAATACGGTGCGTTGCGCGGCCGATTCACGCTTGCTGCGGGGCAGTGATGCCGAATTCTTCGTTTACTACACGCACTCGTATCGCGCGCCAGCCGGCAAGGGCACCGTGGGCTGCACCGAATACGGCGGCGAGTTTGCAGCGGTCGTCGAGCAGGACAATATTTTCGGCGTGCAGTTCCACCCGGAGAAATCGGCGGAAGCGGGACTGCGGCTGCTGGGGAACTTCCTGCAATGCTGACCAAGAGAATCATCGCATGCCTCGACGTGGACGCCGGCCGCGTGGTGAAGGGCACGCAGTTTCTCGATCTGCGCGATGCCGGCGATCCGGCCGAGTTGGCGGCCGCGCATGCCGCCGGGGGCGCGGATGAAATTGTTCTGCTCGACATCACCGCCACGCACCAGCGCCGGGGCACGCTGCTGGAAACCGTCCGCCGGACGGCGCGCGAACTGTTCGTTCCTTTTACGGTTGGCGGCGGTATCGGTTCGCTGGACGAAGCCTCGGCCGTGTTCGATTCCGGCGCCGACAAGATCGCCATCAACTCCGCCGCCGTGCGCCGGCCGGAGCTGATCACGGAAATTGCCGGCCGGTTCGGGTCGCAAGCCGTGGTCGTCGCCATCGATGCCAAGGCGCACGGTGACGGCCATCACCAGGTCCATGTCTCTGGCGGACGGACGCCGGTCAACCGCACGGCGGTGGATTGGGCGCGCGAGGCGGAACAGCGCGGGGCGGGCGAGATCCTGCTCACGTCCATGGACCGCGACGGCACGCGCGCCGGGTTCGATTGCGAACTCACGGCTGGCATCGAATCGGCGGTGTCGATTCCGGTGATCGCCTCCGGCGGAGCGGGGTGCGTGGCGCATTTTGTCGAAGTGTTCCAGGCGGGCCGCGCCGACGCCGCTTTAGCCGCCTCGATTTTCCACTTTGGCATCCACGACATTCGCCAGCTCAAGCAGGAGTTGCAAGCCGCCTCGATCCCGGTGAGGTTTCCGTGCTGATCCCTTCGATTGACCTGATGGGTGGGAAGATCGTCCAGTTGGTCCAGGGAGAGCGGAAGGCGCTGGAGTTCTCCGATTTCGATGCCTGGATCGAGCGCTTCGCCGGCTATCCGATGGTGCAGTTGATCGACCTGGACGCGGCAATCGGAACCGGCAGCAACCGCGATCTGCTGACGCGGTTCACGTCGCGCCTGCCATGCCAGGTCGGCGGAGGTATTCGCAGCGTGGAAGCAGCGCAGGAGGCCCTGGCTGCCGGGGCGCGAAAGATCATCGTCGGCTCGGCCCTGGTGCGGGGCAACGACGTGAACACCGCGTTCGCCGCGGAACTGGCGCAAGCCGTCGGCGCCGACCGGGTTATCGCGGCGCTCGATTCCCGGGGCGGCAAAGTCGCGGTGCACGGGTGGCGTGAACTCGCGGCCATGACACCGGTCACGATGTTGCGTGAAGTGGAACCTTACTGCGGCGGGTTTCTGTACACCCACATCGAGACCGAGGGGCTGATGCAGGGCATCCCGCTCGACGTGGTACGCGAATTGCGCCGCGCCACCTCGCGCCAGTTGATCGTCGCCGGCGGCATTTGTTCGCAGGAAGAAGTGGATGTGCTGGACGCGATGCGGGTGGATGCCGTGGTCGGCATGGCCATCTACACCGGCCGGATGAAGGCCTGATTTGTGAAGCGCTCGTAGCCGCGGGCTCATCTTCTTTATACTCGTGTGTTCCGAGGAGAGAGGATGGTCCACGGCTTGCGGTCCAGTCTGATTAGTCTTGTGTTGTTGTTGTCGCTCGCCTGCGGCTTGGCGGCTGCGCAAGAAATTCCTCCCCAGGACCGCGGTTCTGACGCGCTGGCGCAGATGTTCGCGCGCCTGCGCAGCACCGCACGCCTGCTGCACACCACCGCACATCCGGACGACGACGACGGCAGCATGCTGGTATACGAATCGCGCGGCCAGGGCACCGAGACGGTGATGCTGACCCTGAACCGCGGCGAGGGCGGACAGAACAAGTTCGGCGCCGCGCTGCTGGACGAACTCGGCATCCTGCGCACGCTCGAGCTGCTCGAAGCCGACCGGTTCTACGGTGTCGAGCAGCGCTTCACGCGGGTTGCGGATTTCGGTTTTTCCAAGTCATCGGAAGAGACTTTCGAGAAATGGGGCGGGCACGACACGGCGCTGGCCGACGTGGTGCGCGTGATCCGCACCTTCAGGCCGGACGTAATCGTCTCGCGATTTGACGGCAGCGGGCGCGACGGCCACGGTAATCACCAGGCCGCGGGCATTCTGTCGCGCGAAGCATTTCGCGCTGCCGCCGATCCCAACCGGTTTCCCGAGCAGATCCGGGAAGGCCTGCGGCCGTGGCAGGCGAAGAAGCTGTACATCGGAAACGTGCGCGGGGAAGACAACCCGAACCTGCGGTTGAACGTCGGCACCTACGACCCGCTCCTGGGCATGTCGTACGCGCAGTTTGCCACCGAGGGATTGAGGCACCAGATGTCGCAGGGAGTCGGCGGTTTCTACAATGCGCCGGGCAATCTTTTCCGCACCTACAAGCTGGTGGATTCGGTGCTTCCTGCGGCCACCGGAACCGAAAGCAGCTTCTTCGACGGCGTTGACACCACGCTGCCCGGGCTTGCTTCGCGGCTGGGAAGTGAGGAAGCGAAGGCGCCATTCCTGCGTCCTGCACTGGCAGCGATCGCTAAGAAGGTGGACGACGCCGTGGCGGTGTTCAAGGTGAACGATCCGTCGACCTCGGCGCCGCCGCTGCTGAACGGGCTCCAGCAACTTGAGACACTGATCCCGCAGGTCAACGGGGCGCAACTTTCGCCCGCTACCAAGGCCAGCGTATTGACCGAGCTGCGGACCAAGCGAAATCAATTTCAGGAGGCGGTCAACTTCGCACTCGGCATGGAACTGGATGCCTCGGTTGACCCCGAGCGGCAGCAATCGTTCCTGGGATTTTTCCGGCATGAAGAGAAGGAAGAGCAGCAGGAAGAGACGTTCCTGATGGCGGTGCCGGGGCAGACGTTCACGGTCACGGCGCGGCTCTACAATCGAGGCCGGCAGACGGTGACGGCGAAGGACATCGAGTTGGAGGTGCCGGCGGGATGGCAGGCGGCGAAGCTGAAATCCGACCTGCGCACGCTGGTTTCCAACGATCAGGCTTGGGCGCAATTTCGCGTCACCGTGCCGAGTGATGCGCGTTACACGCGGCCGTACTGGCACCGCGAAAACCCGCAGCAGGCGGTCTACACGATCGACGATCCCACAGACGCAACCCTGCCGCTGCCGCCGCCGCCGCTGCGCGCGCGGGCGGTGTACGAGATCGCCGGCGCACAGAGCGAGATCGCTGCGCCGGTGCTGGTGAAGTACGTTGATCCGACCTACGGCCAGTCCCAGCGGCCGCTCGCAGTGGGCCCACCGCTTTCGGTCGAAGTGGATCCGCCGGTGCAGGTCACATCCACCCACCGCAGCGGTCCGATCTCGGTGACGGTCGGCGTGCGCAACGACGTGAATGGCGCGGCGCGCGGCACGGTGCGCTTGCAGGCGCCGGTGGGATGGCGCGTCACGCCGCAATCGCAGCCGGCGGATTTCACGGCCGCGGGCGGCTCTAAGAATTTTGCTTTTGATGTCACGCCGGGCGAGTTGCGCGAGGGTGTGGTCACACTGCAGGCCGTGCTCGACCACGAGGGCAAGCAGTACAAGGAAGGCTATGAGATCATCGGCCGGCACGACATCGGCGATTTCTACTATTACCGCCCAGCGGTGCAGAAGATCAGCGCCGTCAATGTGGTGGTGCCTGCGGACCTGCGTGTCGGCTACGTGATGGGCGCGGGCGACGAAATCCCGACCGTGCTGCAGCAACTGGGGGTGCGCGTCGAGATCATCACGCCCGCCGAACTGGCTGCGGGCAATCTCAGCCGCTTCCACACTGTGGTGCTCGGCATCCGCGCCTACGACGTGCGCACTGATGTTCGCGAGTACAACCGGCGCCTGCTCGATTACGTCCACAACGGGGGAACGCTGATCGTGCAGTACAACGCCTCCATCGGCGTGTTTAACTCCGGCCACTTCACGCCCTATCCCGCATCGCTGAGCAACGAGCGCGTGACGGTGGAGGAAGCGCCGGTGCAGATTCTCGATACCGCGAACCCCATCTTCCACTCTCCCAACCCCATTGCGGCGAGCGACTTCGCCGGGTGGGTACAAGAGCGCGGCTTATATTTCATGAGCTCGTGGGACCCGCAATTCAAGCCGCTGCTGGCCTCGCACGATCCCGGCGAGCCGCCGCGCGAGGGCGGCTTGCTGGTCGCGCCCTACGGCAAGGGACTGTACATCTACACCGGTTACGCGTTCTTCCGGCAACTGCCGGCGGGAGTGCCGGGGGCGGTGCGACTGTTCGTCAACCTGCTGAGCGCGAGCGCCGCACAGCAGAAAGTGAGCGGCGGCACCATCGGCGGTGACGCCAGCGGACATGGAAAATGACCGCGAGCTGATTCGCGGGGTCGGCCTGGTCAACGCCACGGCCCTGAACATGATTGACATGATCGGGGTGGGGCCGTTCATCACCATGCCGCTGATCGTCAGCGCGATGGGCGGCCCGCAGGCGATGCTGGGCTGGATTCTGGGCGCCTTCTTCGCCATGTGTGACGGCCTGGTCTGGGCCGAACTCGGCGCCGCGCTGCCGGGCTCGGGCGGTTCGTACCGCTACCTGAAGGAAATCTACGGGCCGCAACGTCTCGGGCGGCTGCTCTCCTTCCTGTTTATCTGGCAGCTCTCGTTCAGCGCGCCGCTCTCCATTGCGTCGGGGTGCATCGGCCTGGCGCAGTACGGCAGCTATTACTGGCCGGCGCTGGAGCGCACGCTTGCCGGCCACGATTTCCGCCTGGTACTGCCGCTGCTGGGCCCGCTGGAGGCGCGCGTGGTGGTCACTGCCGGAACGTTGGTCGCCATCGCCGGCGTCATCGCCGCCGTCCTGTTGCTGTACCGCAAAATCACCGTTGTCGGGTGGATCTCGCGCCTGCTTTGGGTTGGCGTCATCGGCACCGTTCTTTGGATCATCTTCGCCGGTCTGACCCACTTCGACGCCGCGCGCGCCTTCAGCTTCCCGGCGGGTGCGTTCCACCTGTCGCCGGAATTTTTCCTGGGACTCGGCTCCGCCATGCTGGTCGCGACCTACGACTATTGGGGCTACTACAACATTTGCTTTCTCGGCGGGGAAGTGAAGGACCCGGGGCGCACGATTCCGCGCGCGCTTCTGCTTTCCATCGCCCTGGTCGCCTGCCTTTACGTGGTGATGAACATCAGCATTGTGGGCGTGCTGCCCTGGCAGGAATTGCAGTCGGCGGCACATTCGGGAACGCGCTTCTACGTGGCGTCCACGTTCATGGAGAGGATTTACGGCCCGTGGGCGGCGCGGTTGGTGACGGTGCTGATCATGTGGACGGCGTTCGCGTCGGTGTTTTCGCTGCTGCTTGGCTACTCGCGTGTTCCTTACGCGGCGGCGCTCGACGGCAACTACTTCCGGGCGTTCGCGCGCCTGCATCCCAAGGGAAAATTTCCCCACATTTCGATGCTGGCGCTGGGGGCGGTTGCGATTGCCGCCTGCTTTCTGCGGTTGGCCGACATCATTGCCGCCCTGGTGGTCATCCGCATCATGATCCAGTTCTTGTTCCAGACCGTGGGCGTAATCGTGCTGCGCGTGCGGCGTCCCGACCTGCCGCGGCCGTTCCGCATGTGGCTCTATCCGGTGCCCGCGCTGCTGGCGACGATGGGATTCCTGTTTGTGCTGGTGGAAAGAAAAAATTTCCTGAAGGAAATCCGGTACGCGGTGGTTCTCTTGATCGCCGGTATCGTGGTGTACATGGTGCGCTCGCTGCGGCGGAAGGAATGGCCCTTTGGCAAGCAGGGGACCTAAAGCCCAACGCCCAACGCCCAACGCCTACTTCCTAATTTCAGGCTTCGGCCACAAGTTCGTAAGCGGATGTGATCTCGAATGCCGGACGCAGGCTGCGGTACACCGGGCACTTGTCTTTGTAAACCGAGTGCACGCGCTCCACGGTGTCACGCACGTCCTCGGCGGCCTTGAGCAGGAAGCGCACGTGCACGCGGCGGATGACCAGCACTTTGTCATCGGACTCCTCGATTTCGCCCCTGACTTCGGCAATCAGGCGGCCATGCTTGGCATCGATTTGGCGCGCATCCAGCGCACCGGCAAATGTGCCGAGCATTCAACCGCCCAGCCCGGCGACCACGTAGTCGATGGTCGCGGCATGCGATTCCTTCAGCCGGGCGGGGTCGAGTCCATAGTGCTTGGCAATGGCGCCGTGCACGCTGAAGCTGACCGGCTGCGATTCGCCCGGGAGTTCCGCCACGCGCAAGGGCCCCGACTTCCGCTCAATCTTCACATTCGATACATAGACCACTTCGCCCATGGTTCACCTCGCAACGTATCAACGCGCGCTGTGACTCGGCCGCACACGCCATCGGTGCGGCGTTGGGCCTCACAGCACGCGAGCGGACCGGCCGATTATGTCTTCGGCGGGCTGTTCTTGAGCATAAAGATGGAGCCCCGTCCCAACTCGACCTCGCGCTTCTTGCAGACGACCGCCATCTGCCCAGGGTCGTCCACCTTCTCCACGCTGCAATCCGAAGGCACGGGCACGAAATTGGTTGACGAGCCTCCGCACGCGGATAGGCCGCCGCGGTTGAGGTTGGGCCCGCAGGCGGACGAATCGGTGCTGCCCAGCGCCTGTAATCGCTCGAGGGTGGCGTTCAGGGGAATGCTGACGTCCTTCCACTCAGCCTTGTCCACGACGAAGCCGAGCGCCGCCGGCTCGTTGCCGCTACGCTTGTGTGCGACGGCAATCTTGCCGGAAAGCTTGGCGCCGGACGGAATCAACACCGAGCCGTCGGCGGCGAGGATGTCCTCAGTCACGACCAGCCGTACATCCTGGCCGGCGTGGGAGCGGCGGGACGTGATTTCCTTTTTCAATTCGGCCAAGATCGTTACCGGACCGGGCGCCGCCGGCGGGGCCTGCAGCAGCAGCGCCAGGATGAACAGGGCAGTGGCCATGGTTCTACCTCCGGGGCCGTCATTATGAACCTAAATGCCCGCAGAGGAACTCACAAAAAATGAGCGCCGGCTCGCCGCCTTGGGCCGAAAAGCTTGCTTGCCTTCCGGGAGCTTCCCGGAGCAGAATTCACCACCCGCACATTTGTCAGGAGGATGGCAAAATGGCAAGGAATCCCCGCGCGCGCGTGTGGCTGCTCTGGTGTGGCCTGCTGCTCTGGGCCGCCGCTCTCAGTGCCTCGGCGCAAGACCCACCGAAACCTGCAAAGGCAGTACCAGTCAAGAAGATGAGCACCGTGCACCGCGCCGCAGCGGGCAAGGTCCGCACCTACTACATCGCCGCCGACGAGGTGGAGTGGGACTATGCGCCCAGCAACCAAGACCACATGAACGACGGCGGAAAGTTTGACGCCTACGGAAAGATCTTTGTCGAACAAGGCAAGAATCGCATCGGCAAGGTCTACCTCAAAGCCGTGTATCGCGAGTACACCGACGGCACGTTCGCAACCCTGAAGAAACGTCCTCCGGAGTGGGAACACCTGGGCCTGATGGGGCCGCTGATCCGCGCCGAGGTTGGCGACACGATCAAAATTCTCTTCCGCAATAACACGTCGAACCCCTACGGCATGCACCCGCATGGCGTGTCCTACAAGAAAGACTCGGAGGGGGCGCCGTATCCGGGGTTGACCATGCAGCAGAGCGGTCTGGTGCCGCCTCACGAGACCCACACCTACACCTGGGAGGTGCCGGAGCGCGCCGGTCCGGGCCCGAATGATCCCAGCTCGATCGTGTGGTTGTATCACTCGCACAACTACGAGCCCAAGGACGTGAATGCCGGGCTGATAGGTGCGTTAGTGATTACGCGCAAGGGCATGGCGCGCGCCGACGGCAGCCCCAAGGACGTGGACCGCGAGTTTGCTGTGCTATTCATGATCATTGACGAGAACCAGTCGCAGTACGAGCAACACAACATAGATACGTACGCCGGCGATCCCAAGTCAGTCGAAAAGCTGGAGCTTGTTCCCGCCGACCCCGATGGCAACGCGCACCTGGTGCTGGGCAAGGGCTTTGCCTTGGTGAATCACAAGTTCACGATCAACGGGTATTTGTACGGCAACGGGCCGATGATGACCATGAAAGTCGGCGAACACGTGCGCTGGTACCTGCTCGCGATGGGTGATGGCTTCAACTTCCACACGCCGCACTGGCACGGGAACGTGGTCACGGTGAACGGGCAGCGCACCGACATCCTGCCGCTATCGCCGGCTACGTTCGTCACCGCCGACATGGTGCCGGATAATCCCGGCATTTGGATGTTTCACTGTCACGTCTCCGACCACATGACCGGCGGCATGACCACGCATTACCAGGTATTGCCGTGAGGTCCGCAGCATGGCCGACAAACTAGAGAAACCCGACGCGGAATGGCGCAAGCAGCTTTCGCCCGAGCAGTACCACGTGACCCGCGAACATGGCACCGAGCGGGCTTTTACCGGCGAGTACTGGAACCGCAAGGACCCGGGGGTGTACGCCTGCGTCTGCTGCGGCGAGCCGCTCTACAGCTCCGAGACCAAGTTCGACTCGGGCACGGGATGGCCGAGCTTCTACGCGCCGGTGAAGGAAGAGAGCATTGGGACGGTGACCGACCGCAGTTTTGGCATGGCGCGGACCGAAGTGCGCTGTGCCCGCTGCGAGGCCCACCTGGGTCATGTTTTTCCGGACGGGCCGGCGCCTACCGGCATGCGTCACTGCATCAACTCCGCCGCCCTGAAGTTCATACCCCCGCCGGAAAAGAAGATAAGTTGAGGCGCTTAGCGGGCGTGAGCGAAGCGGGAGCCCGCTGCCGAAATCCCGAGCGCAGCGAGGGACTTATCCAGTCACAGCTCCGGCCTGCTTTCAGCCGCAGCGTGCTCGAACAGCGGCGCTTCGCGGGCGCGCCGCTCTCACCGTGAACGCAAATTTTCGATGCGTGCGATAAAAAAAAACCACCCCAGCCGCCGC